>DATMYS010000323.1:0-8664 GCA_035560835.1 Methanosarcina sp. | reverse complement strand
TATTAATATATATGCATTATAATTCGTAAGTTATGGATGGACTTTTTCCGTTTCCAAGGCTTGTCCGAAAAAAGCTTATCGGTAATTTAATATCGGGCAGTAGCTATAATTCCTTTCAGTTTGCAGGCTTATTTTCAAGAGGTAAAACATGAGTGATTGTCTATTCGATTTGCATATTGGATATGTCCGTTTTAAAAACCCGATTGCACTGGCGCCTATGGCAGGAATTGTCGATAGTGCTTTTGCCAACCAGTATGCAAGCAGTGCCGGGCTGGTAATTCTTGGAGCCTTCAATCTGGATAAGGCTTCAATAGCTGTTGCTTCAGCCCTCGTAGCCCGGGGTAGAAAAGAGTTCATTTCCGATGAACCTATGGAGCTTATAAAAAAGGAAATCAGGGCAGTAACGCCCGGAAGTGCCGTAGCGGTAAATGTCAGGAGTACTACACTTGAGCCCCTCATTGAAGCCGCAAAAATTGTCAAAGAAGAGGGAGCAATCCTTGAGTTAAACGCTCACTGCAGACAGCCTGAAATGCTCGAAGCCGGGCTGGGAGAAGCTCTTCTCCACGATTTCCCAAGGCTTTCGGCCTGGATCCGGGCCATAAAGGAAACCGGAGTTGTGCTTTCCGTAAAAGTAAGGGCAAACGTGGTCGATGATGTCGAACTCGCAAGGCTTATCGATAAAGCGGGTGCGGATATCATACATGTTGATTCCGGAATGGAAGGTTTTGGTGCCGATCTTGATGCAATTCTTAACTACAGGGACGCCACAAGGCTCTTCCTGATCGGAAACAATTCGGTCAAGGATTTTGAGGCTGCAAAGGAGATGTTTACCCGAGGAGCCGACATGGTATCTGTTGCCAGGGGAGTCCTTGATAACTCCGGACTTATGCAGGAACTGGTAGAAAACGTTACCTCTTACCAACAGTCAATAGGCTGGTATAATGCTCCCAAGCACGTTTGCAGCGAAGGTGACTTCAGGGGGCTGGCTTTCTGCTGCCTGCCTGTAAAACCCTGTCCTGTGCATGAAAAGTTCCGAAAACTTGGATATACGGCAGAGGAGTTCGCCAGGACAAAGTTTGACTTTGCGAAAGGCACAATGCTGGAGTATGGAGAAGACACTTGTTTCGGAAGCCTTGTCTGGTGTTGTAAAATCACCAAGCCCTGCTGGATCAGAGACGGAGTGCTAAACACAATTGGGCTCTCTGACGTAGAATACATGAAGCTTAAACAGCAACTGGCAAAACACATAATGGATCATGCCAGAATTCCGGTAAATGAATCCTATTAATACTGGTTTTACCTGCCCGGTACCTGAAATGGCAGAAAACCCACAGATTTCAAGTCTTATTGCCCGCTGTGCCCAGCTTGCTATGCTGCTTGAGGTTTCTGCCTCTCCCAAGCCAGGAAACGTCGATAGGGAACATAACTATCCTGATACCTACTTTGAGCATTTTATAGCGTCTTCGGTAAGCGTTTACCCTGTCATTGAGCTGGCTGCCAGGAGCAGGAACGGGATAGGTGCACTTATCAGAAGTGCTGTTTGCGAAAGTTCTGCTTGGCAGAAAGGAGGAAATACCCATTTCGGCGCTTTTCTGCTACTTATCCCTCTTTCAATGGCTGCAGGCGAACTTTTCAATTCATGCAGAAAACCCCGATATAAACTTTTACCGGACGAATTCGAAGCCCTTGCTGTACATGCACATGCTTTTGTTCAGGCAACAGACTGTGAGGACGCTGTTGAGTTCTACAGGGCTTTCGAAGTGGCAGGGGTGAGGGTTAACAGTGTGGATGAATTCAACCTTGGAGACCCCGAGTCAACATCTGAGTTAAGGGCCAAAGAAGTCACACTTTACGAGCTTATGGATATTGCCAGGGGGGATGACCTGATTGCAAATGAATGGATTACAGGCTTCGGACGCTGCCTTGAGGGAGCAAAAAGCATAACTGAGTTCATGCAGGCTCAAAATCCAGGAGCCGAGAATTCAGTTTCGAACTGTTCAGGCACAGGTATTAACGAAGCCATTGTGTATACCTTCCTGAAATTGCTGTCCCGGCACAGGGATACTTTCATCGAGACCAAATTCGATAAAGTTACTGCAGATTACGTTTCATCAAGGGCAGGCGAGATTCTCTCTGCTTGGGAGGAGGCTTCAGATAATACTGAATCTTCAGGTAACGTCAGAGACTTTGAAGATCTGCTTCCTGCTGTACAGGAGTTTGACTCCGAACTTCTCAAGAAAAGAATAAACCCGGGTTCAACAGCCGATATCATCATAGCCGGGCTTTTCATTGCCCTTCTGGGGGGACTGCGCTTTTGATTGAATTCTTTCCGGAATGCATAAAAAGCGGAAATCAATTTTCCACGGCCGATCTTTCTTTATTCGGAATCAGGGAAGGCATTTCCGAGACAATTATCAGCACAGGACTGGAATCCCCCAATGCTGCCCCTATCGGAATAATCGTAAAAGGCGGAAGGACTTTTGTCCGGCTTTTCAAAGGCACCCACACCTGGGCAAACGTCTTTAAAGAAAAGCATCTGGCAGCAAACATAGTGTACGATCCCATGCTCTTTGTGCGCTCAACTTTTTTCGATCTTGAGCCCTCCGAATTTGATTATGTACCTGTTCACGGGATCAGCTTTCCTATCCTGAAAACTGCTTCAGCCTGGGTAGTTTTCGAATGCACTGATCTCGAGAATACGGATCATGCTCTTGTGGCCGACCTTACTCCGATAAAAGCAGGTTTCAATGAAGCTAACTGGAAAAGCCTGCCTGTACCCAACAGGGGATTCAATGCGGTACTTGAGGCGACTGTACATGCAACCCGATACCAGCTTACAGGAGATGAAAAATATCTTGAGCTGATCCACCATTATGAATCACTGGCTTCCAAATGCGGGGGAGAAAATGAGAAAAAAGCTATGAAGTTGCTTTATGAAGTCCTGGGGCTGTGAATATTTTATTTAGCTGTCATCGTTTAACTGTTATCGTTTAGCTGTGGCTGCTCCCCAAATAAAGTTTATAACTTCCGTCCTCAATTAAAGTTTGTGACTTCTCGTTTTCATTGTCCTGAACCTTTTTTAGAAAATTATATTATCCCCCTCGGGCATGACTTCTTTTCATGAGTTTTCAGAGAATCGCGTGGGGCATTACAGGTGCGGGACATTTCCTGGATCGCAGTTACCAGGTTTTTAAGGAAATCAAGCTCCGAAACCCTGACGTTTCCGTAAACACGTTTATTTCCAGGGCTGGAGAAGAGGTACTGCGCATGTACGGGCTTGAGCAAAAGCTTGTTAAAATTTCCGGCGGAGACTATCTTGAAGAAATCTTCCGGGAAAGTGAGCAAGGTTCGAGTTCTCCAAAGGTTGGGCGTTTCGGTCTTGATAGGTACGATGCCCTCTTCGTTACGCCTGCAACCTCAAACACGGTTTCGAAGATCGCGTATGGGATTGCGGATTCCCTTGTTACCAATGCCGTTGCCCAGGCTGTAAAAGGAAGAGTACCTGTTTATATTGTGCCCGTGGATATCGAAGGTTCAATCATGTCCGAAATGCCTTATAATATTGACCGAAAACAGTGTAAGCATTGCGAGGACTGTCCTCCGAGAGAAAACTGCCCTCAGGGTGCAATCTCTGAGAAAAAAGGTTTAACAGACCAGATCGACCTTCTGAAATGCAAGGGCTGCGGAATCTGCAAGGAACTCTGCCCCTATAAAGCTATTAAGGGCGGACCTGTGGAAGTCCTTGTCCGGGATGTGGATATGCGTAATGTTGAGATCGTAAAAAGCTTGCAGGGAATTACCGTGCTTGAAAGCCCGGAGAAAATTCTGGATTTCTTTTAATTTTCCTTCTTTTAATTTCCCTTCTTTTAATTTTCCTTCTTTTAATTTTCCTTCTTTTAATTTTCCCTAGTTTTGCTGTCTTTTTCCTTTTCTCCTTTTCAAATTTATATTTTTTTAACCGATGATTTTTATACTTTATTTTGCTTCTCAATTTCAATCTGTCTTTCAATCTCCCTTACCAGATTCTCTGCCGAATGAATGTAAACTGAAGCAGGAAACCCTGTATTTGAGATCATATAGAACAGGTTCATGGTCGTCCTGTTGAGGCCAGGGAAATAGCTCAGTAGGGCGCTTCTGGATATTTTGACCATTGTATCCAGAGATTTTATCCCGGTAAGGTAGCTTTCTATGTCCCTGCTTTTCTGGCTTTTTTCAAAAATTAGATTTATCCAGGTATTCATTTCATCGATCAAAAGCTCTCTGGTAAGGTCTTCGGGAACTATGTAACTTTTTCCCTTTTCTATGTTTCTGAAAAATTCTTTGAAATTATCTCCTCTCGCGAGGGTGTATACCTTCCCAAGGCTCCCCGTATGAGTGTCGGTTGTCGCGGCAATACCTTTGCCAAAGTTCTCCGCAAGAGCAATTGTAAGTGCATTTTTCTGCTTGAGTTCGTGCATATTGTACTCCAGTACAGGAAAGAGTTTTGCTAGCCTGGGGACTGAAGACGGATTCGGTTCACTGTGAAACTCAAACCAGAAAGGATGGTTGTAAATAAAAGGAAGTTTGTTCCGCCTGAGATATTTGATAAAGCTTCTCAGGTCATGTTCGATTTCCGCAATTTCCATGAGCTCAAAGAACTCCTCCCTGTCAAGCTCAAAAATATTAATATGCAGCGAATGCCCTGCAAATTCCGGGTCATATACACTTATTTCAACCCCGGGAACAAGCCTTTCACGGCTCCACCCGAGAATTTCATATGCCTCAATGGTATCGTGGTCTGTAAATGTCACGTAATCCATTCCCATTTTTAGAGCCTTCTCATAAAGGCTCTGCGGGTGCAGGTCTTTTACAGGAAGAACGTCAAAGGAACAGGTTGTGTGAACGTGCAGGTCTGCTCGCTTCCAGCCCTCTTCTATAAGCTCAACTGCTTGTTCCGGAGTTATTAGCTTCTCCTCGTAATTTCTCGGCCCTCTCCCCATAGGCATAAAACCCTACACTTTAATTCAGTTTTGATTATTTTTTTCAAGTTTTAAATTTGTCCCCAATATAGTATATCCTTTTTTTAGATTAAGGTTTTCCGGAATAATTTCTGGGCAAATTTGTGGAAAACTTATGGGAAAGATTTGTGGGAAATCTCGGGAAAATTTGAGTCAGGGTTCAGATTTGCCTGATCCCAGTATAAAAATCTGCTATGAATAGTTTTCATGTTTCAGTTGGCTGCATACTTTTTCCCATGCTCACACCATCACATTAATAAATATACTGAAATATTTCAATATTTTCACAAAAATACTAGTGGTTAACTATGGGTTTATTCCGAAGGCTAAGAAAAATTATAGAGATAATTTTTGAAAATGAATCCGAGCAGAAAGGAGACGATTTTGAAAAGTATGTTGTAGACCTTTTTGATGAAAAATATTTTTCTATTGTGCAGTGGACGACTGACATGGCAAGAAAACATACGCGGTTTGTCGAATCCGACTGTGGTCCTGATCTTGTACTTCGTTACAAGCCCACAAACGAAATCTTTTGTGTTGAATGCAAATTCAGATCCAAACTCTTCAAAGGTAAGCTCCAGTGGTCAGCACCCAAACAGCTTGGAAGATATAGGGTTTTTGCAAAAGACAACGATATCCCGTTCTATGTTGTGATAGGACTCGGCGGTAAAGCCAGAAAACCTAAAAGAATGTTCTGTATTCCCATAAAAGAGGCAAAGTTCCCTGCACTTTCTACAGAGCTCATTGAGAAATTTGAACGCAGCTCAAAAAAGAAATTTTTCTGGAAAAATGGGATATTGAAATAATTTTAATAGTTTAATTTCCTCCTCTTACTTAATCTTCTGTTTTTCCTGTAAACGTCCTGAGGCGGCAGAATCAGTAAATAATGCTGAATAACAGGTAACGGCTAAAAACTGGAGAAGAAGGATATGTATTATGTGGGAACTGCCGATATATTTTAAAATAATGAAACATAATCTGTTTATATATACTGTATGGGGGGTTTATTATGGGACTTGTTGGCAAACTTAAAAGAGCAGTTGAAGTCTTGAAAGAGGGCGAATCCGTAGAAAAGGGAAATGATTTCGAAAAATATGTTGTGAACCTTTTTGACGACAAATACTTCTCAATTGTGCAATGGAGCACAGATATTACAAGGAAGCACGACAGATTTGTGGAATCTGATGCCGGTCCGGATCTTATTGTCCGTTATCTACCGAAAGACGAGGTTTTTTGCGTTGAATGTAAGTTCAGGTCCGGCCTATTTGAAGGTAAACTCCAGTGGTCTGATCCTAGACAATTAAAACGTTATCAGGGCTTTGTCAGGGAAAAGAAGCTTCCTTTCTTTGTTGTCATCGGATTTGGCGGAGACTCGTCTTATCCGGAAAGGATGTTCTGTATACCTCTTGAAGAAGCAAAGTACCCTGCACTTTTCCCAGGCATATTTAAAAAGTTCGAAAGGGACCCTTGTAAGTCCTTTTTCTGGAAAAATGGAGTGTTGAAATAATCTGCACAGGATTTATCCTATTATTCGAATAAGCAGCCGGTATTTTATCGAAAAAAGATATTTGTGTTCAAGTATGACATATCTCTTTCTCTTCTAATTTTATTTCTCCTTAATTTATAATACTGGAAATCGAAAAAATCTTTCTTGAGGCCGGATTTCCTGAAAACGTTTTTAATACCCTGTTAATTGACTCCAAAACTGTTATGCAAATTCTTAAAGAAGAACTTGTGGACGGGGTTTCGCTTACTGGCAGCGTAGGCGCAGGCTTGGAGATCGGGAAACTTTCAGGGGAAGGTATCAAGCCTTTGGTGCTTGAATTCGGAGGTTCGGACCCTTTTCTAGTTCTTGAGGATGCCGACATCGAGAGAGTTGCGCAGGCAGCTGTAAAGTCCAGTTTTCTGAATGCTGGACAGAGCTGTATCGCTGCCAAACGATTAATTGGTAGAAGATGTTGTTGCGGATTTTATTGAAGAATTTGAACTCAAGGTGAAGGAACTGAAAATTGGAGACCCTATGGATGAAGAAACCGATATTGGACTTCTTGCAAAGGAGGAATTTATCGAGGGTCTTGAGAGGGTTCTGATAGATTCAAAAAAGAAAGGTGTAAAACCCCATGTTTACGGAGAAGAGCATAAAAAAGGGTTCTTCTTCAGGCCGGCCCTGATCCCTGCGGCCAGTATGGATATGGAAGTGTGCAGGACTGAGGTTTTCGGTCCAATTGCTCCGGTGATTACAGTAAAGGATGAAAATGAAGCCGTGGAGGTTGCAAATTCCACTGAGTATGGGCTTGGGGCGAAAATTTGGTTTGGAGGACCTTGATAGGACTGAAAAGCTGGCAAAAAGAATAAAATCCGGGCCTTTATCCATCAACGGAATGATCAAATCCGATCCAAGGCTGCCTTTTGGTGGGATCAAGAAATCCGGAGTAGGCGAGAACTTTCACACTATGGGCTCAGAGAATTTGTGAATATAAAAACCGTTGTTGTTAACAAGTAAACAGATGCTTTAAGGTCTATATTGTTAATATTATAGTATTATAGTTATATATTCAATGATTAGGGGGAAATGTATTGTCTGAATTAGCTGAGCAGGATATAATGTCAAGACTAGCCAGGCTAGAACAGAAAATGAATGACCTGGATAGGAGTGTGGACGCTCTGATAGACGAATTAGAGAGTTTGGAGGCTGTAGCCAGAGAATTAAAGATGACAGATTCGATAAACAAATTCGAGGAATATATCGAGGAGGTAGGACAAATTAAAGAAGATTTGAGCTGCAAATTATCGGATGAGATTGAAAATGAACAGATGAAGGAGCTAATAGATTCAAGGATGAAAACCGTACCGGGGGATATCGAAAATTTAAGAAGTGAATATAATTCTGCTCGCGGTAAACTGACGGAGATCAGAGAAGAATTAAGAAAAAGTCGATCGAGTAGCGGGATTAAGCAATCAGGGACTTAAGCGGTTGAGAAATCTCCTTTCTACAAGCCGTGTCAAAATGCTACTAATGTAATGTGATAAAGAGGTCTCCAGAAATTAATTTTAACCTGATATCAAGTCAGACCAGGCAGCTACAGGACATAGTTTTCAGGATAAAAAGAAAAGAAAAGAAAAAAATGAAATTATTTTATCAGGGTGACTTCTTTCGTCTCAACACCAAAAATGTGAGGGCTACAGTCACAGATGCAAATATCCAAAATATAACTGTAAATGGGTTTATTGCTTTTTTGAGCACGTCTACTTTCTTTTTTAGCCATAGCGAGTTCACTTAGTCCAGCTCCACGAAGTCTTTGGCTATGTAATTATATGCCTTAACTAGTATTGAATATAGTACATTAGGAAGATAACAGATATCGATTCAGAGCTATCCGAAAATAGATCTATCCGAAATGTCAATAGTGGAATGTTGTAAAAGTTATAATAGGTCTAAACATCCGGGCATCCGTTCTATTTCTGTATCTTGCATATTTTAAAAGCAACAGTAGATAACCGCTTTTCGGACAGGCTCTAAATCACGGGGCGATTTTCTGTTTCCATTAAATTTTCGGATTTCATTTAAGTTTTGACCAAGATTTACTTCTGTTTAGTATGACATTTGCATGATCTTACAACATACATATCTTTCTAGTGAAAGGTAAATCAAATCTGAGAGTAACTT
>DATMYS010000322.1:0-5142 GCA_035560835.1 Methanosarcina sp. | reverse complement strand
TGCCTGAACTATTAATTTCTTTTAAACTTATTCGGTTTTAACAGTGCTGAAAGGAAAGTTCTCGAATAATCTTAATTCCGGGTAGTCTTAATTTAATCATTACTCTGTTCTAATAGTTTAATTTGTGTTCTCAGATTTATTGCAAGCCTTTTTAAAAAACTGCTTGAGCGCAAACCTTTTGAGAAAAGGTTTGATCGAAAATCCCTAGCAATGTTTGAATTTGAGAACCTTATCCCCAAACCCTATCGGCGTGATCACAACCCTTTTGCAAAAAGGCTTGACCGAAAACTCCCGTTTGATCTAAAACCCTATCGGCGTGATAAACCGGCGCAACGGTTTTGATCAACCGGCGCAACGGTTGCTAGTCAACATTTGGCTTCAACGTAATGTTTAATAAACAGATAGTACTAATGACCGATCAGTCAACCATAATGAGGAAAAATATTATGATAAGCATTATCTCTGAAATAATCTATCCTGCACATAAATCGATTGCGATTTTTCTGACACTATAAACCGTAGAAAACGACCCTCTGAGTAGTGATATACATGAAAAAAGAAACAACTAACGCCAGATCATCTGCTGAAGTCCCGGAAATCTGCTACACCCCTGATGCCCCTGTTGTCGGCACAGGGAAGCAGGTGGTTCTCCTAATTGCGATACTGGCGGGATTTATTACCCCTTTTGACGGTTCGGCAGTAAATATTGCCCTGCCTGCGCTTGGGGCCGAATTTCATATGGATGCTATTGCCCTCTCCTGGGTTGCGACTGCTTATCTCCTCTCTTCAGCACTGTTTCTTGTCCCATTCGGAAAAATCGCAGATATTTACGGAAGGAAAAAGATTTTCCTTTACGGTATCACGATCTTCAGCCTTTCGTCTTTAATCATGACTATGGTTTCCTCATCGGAAATGCTGATTGGAGTACGGCTCGTTCAGGGTATTGGGAGCGCAATGATCTTCGGGACAGGCGTCGCCATTGTTACTTCGGTCTTCCCGCCTGGTGAGCGTGGAAAAGCTCTTGGTACTTATATTACTGCAGTTTACATTGGGCTTTCCGTTGGTCCTTTACTTGGAGGCGCGATGACGCAGTATCTCGGCTGGAGAAGCATCTTCTTCGTAAATGTCCCTATAGGTATTACAGCAATTCTCCTGATCTTATGGAAGATTAAAGGTGAATGGGCTGAGTGCAGAGGGGAGAAATTCGACTTGACAGGGTCAATCATATATGGTGCAGCAGTAGTTGCAGTCATGTACGGTTTTTCAGTTCTGCCGGACTTCAAAGGAGCTGCCCTCGTAGCCGTGGGAATTCTCGGAGTTATTGCTTTTGCTTTGTATGAGATGAGAATACCCTCTCCAGTTCTTGACATTAATCTCCTGACAAAAAATAGAATCTTTGCCTTTTCGAACCTGGCTGCGCTTATTAATTACAGTGCAACTTTCGCAGTAACCTTTCTCTTAAGCCTCGATCTTCAGTACACGAAAGGCTTCACTCCCGAACATGCCGGACTTATCCTGGTAGCACAGCCGGTTATCATGGCTATGGTTTCGCCAATTGCCGGCCGGCTCTCTGACAGGATTGAACCACGGATCGTTGCATCCACAGGAATGATATTTACTGCGCTTGGACTCTTCCTTCTTATTTTCCTTACAGAAACAACTCCCATCTGGCACCTTATTATCACCCTGGTTATTCTTGGTGTAGGTTTCGGGCTCTTCTCGTCCCCAAACACGAACGCAATCATGAGCTCTGTAGATAAAAGATTCTACGGCGTTGCATCGGGAATGAACGGGACTATGCGGCTCCTTGGTCAGATGTTATCGATGGGCATCGCGATGATGATCTTTGCGATTGTTATTGGCCCTGTAGAGATCACGCCTGTATATTATCCCCAGTTCGTTTTAAGCCTGCATTATGCTTTCATTCTGTTTACGGTCTTCTGTATTCTAGGAATATTCGCATCCCTGGTGAGAGGGAAAAAGAGCCCTATAGCTCACTCCCAAATACCTGAAAAAGGCAAAAAAATAATACGTTAATCCTGTGTAATTCATGTAATCATTGCGTAATCCTTTCAATCAAGGTGATAGTCATGAAAATTCTTGGAATTAACGCAAGCCCGAGAGGGAATGAAAGCAATACACTTCAACTTGTAAAGTCCGTGCTCAAAGGTGCTGAGTCCGAAGGTGCGGAAGCCGAACTGATAGATCTATACAAACTAAGTATAGAATACTGTACAGGGTGCGGAGTCTGTTATGCTACCGGGGAGTGCCCCCAGCTCGATGATTTTGAGGAGCTTTTTGACAGAATTTTGAATTCTGATGGAATCGTTTTTGGCGCTCCAAATTATATTAACTCGGTTCCAGCCCCTATGAAAGCTTTCTTTGACCGACTATCAGATGCTATCCATTGCCAGATGCTGACCGGAAAATTCGGGTGCTCAGTGTCCACAGCAGGAGGAGGCAAGGCGGATGTTGTTGTAGAATACATGAACAGCGTTCTCATGAATCTTGGTGTTACGGTTGTCGGTGGCCTTGGTGTTGCAGTTGGGATGTATCCTTCTGCACTCCAGCAAGCTGCGGGAAATGCTGAAGAGCTTGGTAAAAAGCTAGCAAAATCGATTCGTGGAGAGATAAAATATCCGGATCAGGATGAAATGCATCGCCAGACAACAGAATATTTCTGCCAGCTTGTAAAATCTAACAAAGAGCGGTTTGCCCATGATTATGACTGGTATGTCCAGAAAGGCTTGATAAAATAAGAATTTTCAGGATGCCTTGGACTGTATACCTGAGGCTGTAAATGGAAATCATTGTTCAAATTTGAGAGGTCGAGCAGGGACACCTCCTTCATCTCCTGTTTTTTGGGTTTCAACGTGAAAATTCGGTCCGGCATTTGCTGGCCTTCCTTATTGGTATGTCCAGACTTTATATACTTTAGTTTATATTTTCTTATAAGCAATTTATAAAAATTGCAGCCTGCAAGGATTTTCAATCTGCCGGCAGGCTCAGATAAAATGCGCTTTCAAGGTAAAGTACTCATAAGCGTACTGCCATAAATTTATCGTGGCAGGAGGTTAACCGAATGGACATATCTACTCTGGATAAAGAGAAAGGAGCTCACATTTCTGGAATTGACAGGGGTAAGGTTGTAATGTATGGCCTTAGCACTTGTGTATGGTGCAAAAGGACAAAGAAACTGCTTACCGATCTTGGTGTAGATTTTGATTTCATATACGTGGATAAGCTTGAAGGAGAAGACGAAAACCAGGCTGTTGAGGAAGTAAGACATTTCAACCCTTCAACTTCTTTCCCGACAACTGTTATTAATGGAGAAAAGGCGATTGTGGGGTTTAAAGAAAACGAAATTCGTGAAGCCCTTGGATTTTAAGGATAAATTAGGCTGAATATTCTGTTGGAGATTATTTTTTGGTAAAACTTTTTCTCAAAAAGTTTTGTTTAAGGGGGAATTGGGTTGAGAGAAGAGGAAGTCGCCGAAGAAGGCATAACTGATGAATTAGTGGACAAAGTCTATAAGCGCTTGAATAATCAGGTTGAAAAGTCGGGATATCACCTCAACCCTGACGTTGAGTTCACAAAAGATCTTGTACGGGGTCTGCTTGCGAACGAGCGGCGGTACGGCTACTGGTCTTGCCCTTGCAGGCTTTCTGCCAATAATCTGGAAGAAGACCTGGACATTGTCTGTCCATGTTACTATAGAGATCCCGACCTGAACGATTACGGAGCTTGTTACTGTGCACTTTACGTTTCGGATGAGATTATCCGGGGAGAAAGAAGAGTAGAGTCGATTCCTGAAAGGCGCCCTCCTAAAGCACAGAGGGACGCCGAAAGAGAAGAAGAAAAGAAAAGAACCGAGATGATGGAGAGTATGGAGTTTACGGGGAAACTTTCAAAACCGGTATGGAGATGTAAGGTTTGCGGATATCTCTGTGCCATGGACGAACCTCCAGGGGTCTGTCCTATATGTAAAGCGAAAAAGGAAAGATTTGAACGGTTTATGTAAATTTCAGCAAATGAAATTTCAGTAAATTTTCTTTTACTATTTTCTTTTTAATGTCATTTTCACCTTTACTTTGTTCTTTTTCTTATTTTTTCAACTCGCTTCAGGTCTTTTTGTTTCAATAATTCTTTTATCAAAGCTAAAGGATTTTGTAGGTCGCGCTGCTTGTGATCAGCTGCCTAGCTTCTTTTGGAACTTGTCATCAGCATTGCATTTTTCTCCATGTTATGGCTTTGAGATGCTGAACGCTAAAGATATCCAAGATAAGAGAATACCGTTTTGGTGATAAAAGCGAAAATATAAAAGATGGAGATGAATGCAAAAATTGTGAAGATATAAAACAAGAAATAGAATTTCATTTAGATGAATATGGAAATGAAGTCGATAAAAAACTCTGCAAAGCTCGACGTCATCCTACATCGATAGCAGTAAACATAGAAGAAATAATTGACAATTAACTTAACTCAAAAAATATAATATTTAGGCAAACGCATTAAGGGATTTAGGGTTAAACCCCGGAAGATTAACACTTCTTAATCCCTTTAATGTGCTTGGTTGCAAAAGTCTTCCTACTGAAGCAAGTACTTTAGGGTACTTTCAGCAGCTGGAGCATTTGACTTTAATCGTAACGGTTGCACAATCGGTTTTTCCATCCTTACCTTTTACACAGTATTTGAAACTGTCAGTGCAAGATTTACTGCAATTTGCTGGCTTTGTGTAGCAGAATGTACCGTTACTCTTCATACAAACCTTACCACCCTTTGCGGTAGTAAAACATCCTGTCTTTGTGACCTTAAGGTCGCATCCTTTGTCATTCTTCAATACGTTAAAGCAGCAAGATTTAGATTTGCAGTTACACGCAAATGTATCGTTCTTTGCGTCTGTTTTTGTTTTACAACTGTTACTGGATGCCGCTGCTCCTGTCATTGACATGACAAAAAAGACCAACGTAAAAACACATATTGTCTTGAATATAGTATTTCGCATTAGGTTTCCTCCTTATTAATCTTAGGTTGGATTTTAGCTGAGAATACCCTCAATCGAAATCTAATAGAAGTTCAGAGAATTTTTTTATTTTATTCTTTCTCTTTATTTATCCTAATAGATTACATTTGATCAAATGG
>DATMYS010000321.1:0-7292 GCA_035560835.1 Methanosarcina sp. | reverse complement strand
AAAACATCAGCAGTCCAGGTAGCTGCAATCTTCGGGTCCACTCCTTTTGCACAGACACCTTCATAGAAGTCAGCAAGCATAATCTTTGATGTAAGAGACTTTGCATGCATATCCGTAATTCCGTACTGCTCTATGAAACGGGCACGTTTTGCGTCTGGAAGTTCAGGCAGAGTCTCCTTAATTGCAGGAATCCAATCGGTAATGCGCATAGGCATAAGGTCGGGTTCGCGGAAGTAACGATAGTCTTCAGCTTCCTCTTTTGTCCTCATTGAGAGCGTTACACCTCTACCTTCATCGAAGTGGCGAGTCTCCTGTAAGACTTTTCCTCCACGCCGGATTACATTCTTCTGGCGCATAATCTCATAGAGAAGAGCTCTTTCAACTCCTTTATGCGAGGAAATGTTTTTGACTTCAACACGGGTGCCCCAGTGAACTGAAACGTTTGCGTCCACGCGCATTGCCCCTTCGAGGTTGCCGTCAAAAACATCCAGATACTCAAGGATGTTCCTGAACTTATCAAGGAACCTTCTAGCTTCTTTGGGGCTGCGCATATCAGGTTCTGTAACGGTTTCAATCAAAGGCACGCCTGATCTGTTATAATCGATAAGGACACCTTTTGACTTCTCTATACTTCCTATATGAACAAGTTTGCCGGGATCTTCTTCCATGTGGGCTCTTGTGATCCCTACCATATGTTCTCCGTCTTCTCCTTCAATTACGATTTTTCCTTTGCTTACGATTGGGAAATCATACTGCGTGATCTGGTAACCTTTGGGAAGATCAGGGTAGAAATAGTTCTTTCTGTGGAATTGTGTCTCTTCTGCAATCTCTCCTTCAAGGGCAAGCCCAACTTTGATTGCAGCTTCCACTGTTTTTTTGTTGAGAACAGGAAGCGCTCCAGGAAGGCCCAGACAGACCGGACAGGTGTGAGTATTTTGAGCTGCATTGTGGTAATCTGTAGAGCAACCGCAAAACATCTTGGTCTTAAGTTTGTTCAACTGAATATGGATCTCAAGCCCGATTCTTACTCCGTCAGGATTTTCATAGACCATTTATGCCACCTCCGGAGGTCTCTTTGTGTGATAATCAGTATTCTGCTCGAAAGTATATGCTGCACGCAGTACAGCAGGTTCGTCAAATGGCTTGCCCATTATCTGAAGCCCTATTGGAAGACCGTCAGTGAAACCGCAGGGCACAGAAATTGAGGGTACGCCTGCAAGATTAATCGGGCAGGTATTCACATCCGAGAGATAGAGGGTGAGTGGATCTTCGATTTTTTCTCCTATCTTAAAAGCAGGATTTGGCATAGTTGGAGCCATAAGCACATCAACTTTTGAGAGAGCACTATCAAAGTCCTGCTTCACAAGAGTTCTGACCTTCAGGGCTTTTAAATAATATTTGTCGTGATACCCTGCTGAAAGTGCATAGGTTCCCAGGAGAATTCTTCTTTTCACTTCTGTTCCAAAGCCCTCAGCTCTTGTCTTTGAAACCATGGCATGCCAGTTTTCGCCGCTAGCTCTATATCCGTAACGTGTTCCGTCAAATCTTGCAAGGTTTGAGGATGCTTCACTCATTGCAATGATATAATAAGAAGCAAGAGCATACTTTATGTGAGGCATAGAAACCTCTTCCCAGGAGGCTCCGAGATCTTCATATTTATGTATGGCGTTCCATACCGCTTTTTCAACATCTGAATGGATGCCCTCCCCGAAAAACTCCTTTGGAACCCCGATTTTGAGCCCTTTTACATCTTCAACAAGGGCTTTTTGGTATTCGGTTTTACTGTCAATTGAAGTGGAATCCCTGCGGTCGTAACCAGCAATGACGTCCATAAGCACTGCAATGTCTGCAACATTATTTGCAAGAGGGCCGACCTGTTCAAGAGAGTTTGCGTAAGCCACTACTCCATATCTGGAAACTGCTCCATACGTCGGTTTAAGTCCGACTACTCCACAGAAAGCCGCAGGGCAGCGTACAGATCCTCCTGTATCGGAACCAAGGGCAAAAGGAGCTTCTCCTGCTGCAACAACTGCTGCACTGCCACCGGAAGACCCACCCGGTACTCTTTCAAGATCCCAGGGGTTTGCAGTCGGTCCAAAGTAGCTGGTTTCCGTAGAAGAACCCATTGCAAACTCATCCATGTTGGTCTTTCCCAGGATTACGGCGCCTGCAGCGAGAAGCTTTTCAATAACATGAGCATTGAACGGCGGAATATAGCCCTCAAGAATCTTCGAACCGCAACTGTTTGGCAGTCCGACTACGGAAATATTATCTTTTATTGCAATTGGCACGCCTGCAAGAGGGCCATTGTACCCTTCGGCATCAATCTTCTTCGCTTGCTCAAGAGCTTTTGCAGAGGCCGTTATATAACCGTTAATTTTGCTTTTTCCTATAGTTTCGAGGTATTGAGCTGTTACTTCTTCGGCTGAGCTTTCCTCAATTTTCTCTTTTACCTGTGCAACACTCATCCATTTTGCCATTAAAAATCCTCCTCAGCCTATTTTCGGAACCCTGAAGGCTCCATCTTGCTTATGTTCGGTGTTTTCAAGAACAACTTCCTGCGGGAGGCATTCTTCCACCACATCATCTCTGAACACGTTATAAATCTCAGCCACATGGTAAGTGGGAGCTACATCTTCAGTCGGCAACTCGTCAAGCTGTCCGAAGTATCCCAACACTGAATTAAGTTTTTCCATGTATTCGACGGTTTCCTGTTCGCTGATATCAATGCGAGCAAGCCAGCCGATGTGTTCTACATCTTCTTTTGTAATCATGAAAGTTCCTCAAAAACAGAATGATCCTGAATAAATACCGTTGGTTGCTGCATAATACAAATAGGTTAATGGGATAAATATATATTCATCTCCCACTGCATCAATTGCCGCCCTTAAGTTCTGCTATCCGAGTTCTGTCACCCGAGTTCCGTTTCGGGAGGCCGGTGCCCTTTTCGTTTCACTCAAGAGGGCTGATTTATGGTCAAGAGAAGCTGATTTTTAATTTTGAGTTCGTGGCTGGCAACGGGTAGTTTTTCACTCGCTGCCGAATACGTCTCTAAATCTTTACTTTTTTCCTTTTGTTAAGGTCATACATCTGAACTTTCTTCATTTTTGCGAGATTTAATACTCTTTCAAGTTCGTCATCTTTAAGGTGTCGGGCTTCTATATAGCCATCGTCTACGGCTTCATTGAAGATTTCGTATCGAAGGGCTGAACGAGTAAGGATTGTAGTCCAGCCTCTGGGGTTGCCAACTCCTCCAAAAGAGATATCTGAATTTTCGGCAGTAAGATCCATACAGAAACGACATGAAGAGCTCCTATATTCGTCAAATTCGCTGAGTTCGAGGATTTGTTGTTTTCCGTCTTTCAGAGTAACTTCAAGCTTTCCTTTCCGAATTTTCAAATAGCCATCAAGAGAAAGTAAATTATCTGTCAAATTAAATCGTAAAAAATTGGCAAAAATTTGTTGGCATAATATTACTCATTATTCCACAGATATGAAAATAATATTATATCATAAAAATCAAACTGTCAAATTCAGGTTATAATGTCTTTTTTTATTTTCCAAAGGAAATCCTTTCTTTCTCACTAAAATTTCGCTTGAGCCGGATTACACTTTTTTCTAGAGCATCGAATTTCTGTTTGCATTCAGGACTGCAGAAATAGTAGCTCTTTTCCCCATAATCTGATAAATATTCAGTATTATCAGATATATTTTCTTACAAATAGGATCCAGTGGCATTAAAAGCCTCCGATGCAGGTTACTCGAAAATTTCAGGAAATGTCATTAAATGCAATCAAATGCGTGACTCCCAAACGAATTTGATGCTATTCTTAAGGGATATTGAGTTTGTGTCAATCAAGTTAATAGCTAATATTAAAAGAGTATATTTTTTAATAAAATCTCTTTATCCTACTTTCGGCAGGTAACTTGGTTTTTCCCAAGTATTTTTACTGATAGCGTTTATTAGGGAAAACTCATTATCTTCCACACTAAACATTATTGCAAAAATGGTTCGTTGCTTATATAGGGCATGAGATTTGAGTCATATGTTAACCAGTTTAAAAGATAATTCAAATTTGTAGAATATTTAAAAAACGCCATCCGTAGAAATACAAAAGTCATTACGTCGACCTTCCGAATGTAGGCTTTATAATTATAACTTCTATAATTATTGTCTCTGATTATGCACTTTTTATACTTTGTGGGTTCGTCTATTAAAGGCCATCAGAACACTAAGGGACATTAGAGAAATGAGTACTAAGGACATTGCTGGTATTTTAGCGGTGCACCCAGTTATCGTACTCTTTCCTTTTCTTCTTGTTTTTCCTCCCCTTCTTTACTTGCTTTACCCTTTTCTCCTTCATTTTCTTCTTGTTTTCCCTTCTCCTTTTCTTTCTCTTTTTCCATCTCTTTTTCTTTATTTTTCAGATATACTTTCTTCTCGTAATACGCCAAAGGATGATTGATTTTTTCACATAATCGGTCTTTTCCTATGCAGTTTCCATAAGTTCTCATGGTATCACATGCAGGAGGCTTGTATACATTTCCTGTTGCGCCTGCAATATGTTCTATCTGATAAAGGGTTACTTCCGCGTCAAAATCAGGAGATACATTGAAAAGGTTAAGAATTTCATCCACTGACATTCCCACGCTGAGCAGGAAGGAAGTCATGGCAAAACGCATAGAGTGGGCAAGGTTTACTCCCCCCTGTACGTTTGAAAGGGCATGGGATATACAGGGAGGAAAGAGTTCCGGTTCCACTTCGCCAAAATCCGTTGTTCCGAATTTTTTCTTGTGGATCTCAAATTTGTCTTTTATTCCGGCAACATAAGGGACGCAGAAACTTGAGACTTCAGAAGGGATTTTGGGGATGGGAAATGATTTTTCTATTCTTTCTTTGATCGCTTCCTGAAGAAGTCTTACAAAGTCTTTTTTTGTAACTACGACCATTCCGGATCTAAGTTGCCGATTTGTTAGTTTCCATATGGGTTCCCTTATTGAAGAGGAGAAGCGTATATAATCTGCAAAATGCATACTGAACTGTAATTCTTCAGCTTCTGCTTGAATCCCAAAATCTTCCCCAAATTCAAGCAAAAAATCAGTGCTTTCTTTTTCGAGCCATTTTGAGGCTGCTTCTGCTTCTTTAAGGGCGTATCGCTTAGTGAATAACTGGTCATCCACACAAGCAACCAGAATTTGAGCAAAAGGATAAGAGAGAGTTTCGGAAAGAAGCCAGCTTTCATCTTTCCTCAGCGGTTTTTCAATCTCTCCTTCGATGGATTGCATTACTCTTTCCATCCCACGAACTCGAGATCTCCGAAAAGCTGGAGAATTAAGCAAACTCTCTAACGAGACTCTAAGGCTTTCTACATAAGCAGATACTTCTGAAGCAAATGGGTAAAGAGCGATATGTTCTTCGTCCATTTCAGTCAGACTCAATTCTTGGAGCCAGGAGGTAAGAAATCCTTCCTGCACCATTTGCAATTTCGAAATCTATGAGCATTGGGAAGTCTTTTCCAAGAGAGAGAGTAACCTCATTGATTTTGTTTGTGGGTTTGACTATATCGGTCAGATAATCCAGAGAGAAAAGAGAACAGGCTTCACCTGCCTTCAGATCGATCAGCTGGTCCCTGCCCATCTCCAGACGGACCTTGTCAGTATCGCCTTTTGCTTCCATATAGAATGTGTCGTTCGAAACTCCCATAAGCATATGGTCGCTTATTTTTTCAGCAGCTTTTACAGCACGTCTGAGGTCTGCACCGTTCAGGACGACCTTGGCAGGCAATTCGAGCTGTGGAACTCTTGGTTCTGCCCGAATCGTAGAAGGATCGAGAAGAGAAAGTGTATAAGACAGCCCTCCTACATCGATCAGGAGTTTGTGATTCCCTTCTTCAAGTTCCATCCGGACTGTGTCGTTCTTATCCGCAATTCCCAGCAGGTCCATAATCTTGTTCAGGTCGACTCCAATTTCGCATTCATCAGCATTATATTCATCGAAAGCAGATGATCCAAGCTCGAAAATTCCCATTGCAACATTGGCAGGATCAACAGCTTTTACCGAAATACCTTCCGGTTTTATCTTGAATCTGACCTCATCTACAATTACAGCTAGTGCGGCAACCGCGTCTTTCAGAAGCTCTGCATTAATTGCTGCCTTAAACATATTTTTTCTCCAATAATAAATTTAAATCTAAACTCTTTATTACCCTTGAGATATATAAATTTCTTTACAGATTCGGAAATTCTCACTCTATTTAAAGAATAAACTCTCCGAATAAGGTCAAACAGGTTTCTGGAATCGGAAAAATTATTAGATTCAAACTCCCGGCAACTATATAAATATTGGTCAGAAAACAGGGCGGCTTCAGGCTCTGCTTGAGGCAGAAAGGAAGCTGTAGCCTGATTAATCTACTTTCCCGGGGAATGTGCTTTTTAAGGGGGAATAGAAGGGTAATTAAATCTCAGTCGTATTCTCTCCAGGTAAATCCGCATTTCGTACATTTGAAGAAGCGAGTTTCGGATTCATCGGCAGACCTCAGCTGTCTGAGCCACCAGGCTGCAGTATTATTCCCACATTCGGGACATTTTGCACTTGTTGTCGGCAGGCCTGAAGTCTGTTCACCTTCCAGAACAACTATCTCGTGGTCATCGATCTTGGCTCTGGAGACAAAGCTTTTTTCATCGCTTTTTATAGGTATTATGTTTCCGCATTTTCTACATTCGAAATTCCCGTTTTTAGGAAACATCATACTTTTACATTTGGGACAGAATTGCATTAATATCACTTTTTGCATCGTTTATAATTTTATCGTGGTCAAAAGCCAGTTCAGGAATGGAATCAAGCTCAAAAAGATCGACGGAATCCGCATCAGATCCGGATTTCAGCTCTCCGAACCCCTTTGCAAGGTAGCATATTGAAACCGTATGCCCTCTAGGGTCGCGGTTAGGATCTGAATAGACTCCTACAAGTTTGATAAGCTCTACAGAAAGGCCTGTTTCTTCAAAAGCTTCCCTAGCTGCTGCTTTTTCTGTACTTTCCCCTATTTCTACGAAGCCGCCAGGAAGGGCAAATTTTCCCTTATAAGGGGGATTTTTTCTCTTCACAAGTACAAGCCTGTTTTTAAAGAGGATTACGGTATCAACGGTTAAACTAGGAGTTTGGGGTTTCATAAAACGCCTTCGAATTTTCTGTTCGGGAGATCTCTTTTTCCGCCACCAATCTCTTTCTGAATTAGCTTTTCCGGCAGGGGTGCCAGAATAAAATAATATTAGTATTGTGCATAATGTAGAAA
>DATMYS010000320.1:0-2392 GCA_035560835.1 Methanosarcina sp. | reverse complement strand
GGCAACTGCTCCGGCTTCTTCTGCGATCCTGGCTTGCTCAGGAGTTGTAACGTCCATGATCACACCCCCTTTCTGCATTCTTGCAAAGCCCCGCTTGATAAGTTCGGTCCCGTGTCTTAATTTTTCAAAATCCATGAATGTCATCCTCTCTGTCTTGATATGATTATAAGATCTATGTCATGGGAAACCCTTTCCACAGTGAAATGATCCTTGGATCTTTTCAACTGATTACAACCGACAGGTTGCGGTTTTCAGCTAGTTATTTCTTCGGTGAATTGTGAATACGCTCAATAGTCAAAAGCATTATTTAAGTTATTCCTTGTGAATAGGGACAAGGTAAATTAATTCGTAACGAATTAACTTTTTTTCCTTCAATATTGCGTATTTTTTGTATATGTGCGGTTCATCCTGTTCCTTCAGCCAATGCATTACAGAGCCTTACTGCGATTTATTAGTTAGCCTATATATGCTTGCCTGAGATTAATTAACACTATTTCTGTCTTCATATAATATATATGATCTCCTTCAAGTTCTGAGATATATAGTTTTCCCAGGATAGAAGGCAAGAAGGAATTGAAAACCCTCTAAATAAGTCCTTGAGCAAATCCATATGATTTCACTTAACTCTACAAGGTTTCAGTCAGGTTTTAACAGACACTGCATGAGAATAAAGGTATATCGGAATCATTACATACGGCAGATTTTTCCCGGAGATAGCTTCTGGATTTCAGGGTTTACTGATTTCTATTATGAGGGGAATTTGAATTGGACAGGTAACGTCTGCGGGTATCTATTTGTATCTATCTTATGTGTTTTTTGCTCTCTACCTATTATATATCTCCCTGCATATGCCCAAATTGACAAGGGAAAGGGCATAAGTTCCGAATTGGACCCGAGAGTGCACGGGCATGGTTTCTGTGGTTACAGTTTAAAGGGGCAGGTCAATCCGGTCTTTAATAATTCTTGATAAACTTTACCGGATTTTTTGTTGAATTTCTGCTCCATTCCGTTCTTTTTTAATGGACTTCTACTCCATTTCGTTCTTTTTTAATGAATTTCTTCCCCATTCAGTGCTCTGGCTGCTTAAGAGTTCCTTTTCTCTTCTATACAGGTTAAGCTTTGTACAGACGACTACAGACACCCAGATTGTAGATGCAGGTATGAAAGCTTTTAAGAATTCGATGAGTCTAAAACTGAAATAGGCTGTAGTTTCGAGAGTATCGAACCCGACACCAAAAATAAAGCTGGAGACTCCGAACAGCAGAAGTGCAGTAATTATCCTCAAAATTCTCTGTTCGACACTTCCCGTATCATCAGGTAGTCCTTTTCGTATAATCAAAACGTATGCTGCATTCGTGCCAAGGAAAAAGCCCGCTACTTCTGCACTTATCATAGATGAAGCTATAAGAATAAGAGGGATAATAAACAGGATGAAGTACAAAATAAGGTTCTTGTGCCTGAGTGCAAGTTCAAAATTCTCTTTCTTGAAAAATTCCTCTTTCAGGGAGCTTTTGAGAAAGAGGGTAAAAGCAGTCAGGAAAAATAAACCTATAATAGCTCCTCCTAGAATATCTTCAAAGAAATGCCTTCCCAGGTACATTCTCGATAAGGCTACAAGCAATATCATAAAAGGAGCCATCATTTTGATTTTCCGACTGTTGAAAATTGTGGAGCTTCCTCCCCAGAGTGCAGTCGTAATTGCGACATGTCCGGAAGGGAAACCGAAAGACGAAGGGGTAAGCGTTTCTTGAAGGCGGAAGGTTTCAAGCACTTCTTTATCCGGAAGTTCGAACACTCCTTCGTGTCCACTTCCATTGAAAGGTGACGTGTTTTTCACCCCGTATTCAAGGTTAAGCACTCTATTGTCTACATAGTCCGGCCTCGGAAAGGCGATTATTGTCTTAACGATTTCGGTAATCAGTCCTGTCCAGATTAATAGCTGGAACAGAAGAAAACCTTTCCGGAAATTAATCCCGAAAGTTACGATAATTACTATGGTAGCTAAAAAAGCCGACGATCCCATTGAAGTTATCAGAATCATGAGGGTTGTAAGCCAATCGCTTCCAAGGGATTGCAGATAGAGTATAGGTTCAGTCTGGAACAAGGGCTCTAACTCCTGATTAAATATTTGCCTGCGGATATTCTCAGTTTCATCCAAAAAGTTCCGGATTAAACTGGATATCTGGAATCAGTAAAAAATTTAGATCTATTTTCATGCGTCTTCGGCTAAGTGAGGAATCGTGACAAATTGCGCCAATTTCCACAATATTTGTCAAGTATTTTATAAATTAGGAGCTAGAACAGAGTATCGATTTCATGTAAATAGGCCAAAATTTAAGGCCAGATTCTAATGCAAAATCGATAGCTTTCAGGCAAGAAAATTCCTTAACCG
>DATMYS010000319.1:0-8424 GCA_035560835.1 Methanosarcina sp. | reverse complement strand
AAAAATTTCACCTGATTATTTAAAGAATAACTTGAGATTAAATATTAATAATCCCCTATTCACAATCGTGAATAGAGAATAAAATTAAAAAATTTGACTCAAATCTGAATTTCAGTTGTATACAGCCTTGTTAACCGAAGGATTTTTAAGTTGGACTACCTAAGAGGATTTATTTATCACAGATTTGGGTCTCTACCGTCGTTGCTGTTCGTTTCATCACCCATCTCTGTGATAAATACCCAGACAAAAACAGAATCCTTCTTATTATATTTTACTTCTTTGGTTAAGTTATCAGTTTCCAGGTCAGGAAGTCCAGTTGTTTTCATCTGAAGATACTGAACACAGTATACAATTATTAGGTGGTAAAGTGAAGATAAAATTTTTTATCTTCATTTTATACAATCATGATAATGACAATGCTTAGCGAAAAAGTAGCTCAAAAACTTATTAAAATTGTGGCGCAAAATGTAGTTCATGACTTTCAGTTGGTTCAGATCTCATTAATGGGTTCTTTTATCCTGGGGCTTATAGTTAGTTGGGCTAGTAAGTTTGTAGAGTGACGAACCGTTTAGGTATAACTTATGAAATAAATAGAGGATAGGAGTCCTGTATAAAAAACTAAATTGAAAATTTTTGAAAAATTGAGTAATTTTCGGATAAAACTACTATATTTTATCCTTTATTTCGATAGATAGTTCTCAATTACAGTTCAATTCAAGCAATAATTAAGTTGTTTTATGAAAATAACTGTGTACTGCATAATATAGACACTTTGCAGCTTCACAGGATGAGCAGATAATCCAACTTAATGAAGTCCTACACAACCCTGTAAAATCTATGCATCACTAAATCGCAAAAATATAGAGTTTTACCTTAAAACCTATGCATCAGAAAAGGAGAGAACTTCTATTCTAGTGGTGAGGGATAAGAGGATGAGAGTAATTCCAAATTTACAGAACTTTCGTTACACTACCCCCTGAAATTAAATTGTCGGAAAGCCTGTTTAGGGTGGGGTGATCGCCAGCAATTTGATCATTGACTATTATACAAAAACCTCATGTTTGAAATAGACCCAATTAATACTGTGTTCTACCGCTATTGATTTACGCATTACTGTTTCAAAAATTATATAAGAATAAGCCAAAAAAGCAAAATAAGTAAGGGATCCCTGGAAAATTAGAAGACTGTCAAATGAGATTAGCTTACTATCTTTTTTTGATCCACACAAAAGAGAAAGCCGATTTTATTCAGCTCTCAAAAACGTATTTTCACCTTATTAGTTCTCTCTCGCATCCTGTACAAATTACATCTGCCATAGTCCTGGGGTGCTTAATACAAAGTCCTCCGTATTTGCATTGAACTATTAATTTTATTCCGTTATTTACCAAATTGCTTTTATTTCTCTTTTTTCTAATCATTATTTCCTCGATTCTACCTCGTTAATCTGCTCTGCCGACTTATTAAGCTGCTCATATTTTTATTATTTTTACATTTTAACTTTATAACCCCCATTTTTCGATATTCTGACTATTACTCATTGAAGAGTTTTCTAATTTGTTTGCCATACCTTTTATCACAGGAAAAAAATTTTTATACTTAGACCGGCTAAATTTGTTATCTACAGTCTCCATGTTCTTTCTATGCTCGGAGGAGTAGTTTACGGCTAATAAGGCTCAAACAGAATTCTTTGGTCAAGCTTTCTTAAAAAGAAAGCTTGCGGCTAATAAGGCTCCAATTTTAGTCAGTTCTCTTGAAACTGACGAATCCGCAGTTATTTCGCTTCCTTTCAGGCTTACGGTATCAGGCATCCTTTTTGCTGTAATTTTACTCCTTTCTTTCGTTTATCTTTATGATTTTCTGGACGAGGCAAAGGAAAAAGCAGCTCTGGATGAAATCTCAAGGCTTACGGCTGCTGCCGAACAGATCTCCTTGCGTGGGGAAGGAAGTGAAGTTTCCCTGGAGCTCAGGCTGCCTGAAGGCGTTAGCGTGGATTTCGGGGCTCTTCCTGGCAGGCAGGACAAATGGCCTGCGGATTCGAACGATTACTGCATCCGCATAGGAGAGAAAAACACTTTCTATTATTCGGATGCCTCTTTCTCAAACCCTGAACTTAACGGATCCGTATTCCTTGGTTCAGGCAGGCACAGGCTCCTGCTCTCAACAAAGCTCGAACCGAAGTCCGGAAAGTTATTCGTGATTATTTCCGAGAAAGGGACACTTAATAAAATCTAATACTCAGGAGATAATCTGCTGTGAGGGATTTTGCTCGCGATGACTCTGCATGGGCCGATTTCCTGATTTCAAAGGCAGCTCTTATTCTTGCAAGCGTTATCCTTTTTGCGGCACTCTTTAATCTGGTTGCCGGTTTTAAGGAGCTTGAAACCCAGGAAAAACTTGATTTTCTGGCTCTGGACTTTAAAACCGCAGTAGATGAGGTCGGTTCAGGTAATTTAGGATCAGCTAGTCCGGGATCAGGAAATTTAGGATCAGGAAATTTCCAGGCCGGAGCTCAACAGGGGTTTCAAGGGGAATTTCAGAGCTGGTCTCGGGATGAATCTCGCGAGTCTTTCTATCGTTTCAGTGAGCAGGAAATTTTCAGGGATTTGACTTTTGCGGGAGATATAAAGGTAAAGGTCTCAGGAGAATACATCTGTCTAGAAGCCAACTCAGAAGAACGGAGTTTTAGAGCTGTAAGACCCTTTGCCTTTAGGATTTTGCCTTTCAACGAATCTATCCTGCATGAAAAACTCAACACGGAATTTGGGGCCCTGGGCAACAAGGAAACTCCCCTTACAGCCGACTATTCTGAAATCGAGTCTTTCCTTCAGACTTTGGGGGCCAAGGAAGCAGTCCTGAACCCAGATGAAAAGATATCGTTAAAGAAAGAATCTATTTATGTGAAGGATGGGGAGGGGGTCTCTGCTTTTGGCTGCGTCCTTGTTTATCAGTGATCTGCTCGAAAATCTGCTCAAAAAGCGGCTCACAGCTGCCTTAAAACCTGTGAAAAAAACGTGTGCATCAATGTTCAGGGACGAGCGTGGGGTGCTTGAACCCCATACCGATCTACTTTCCGTAGCCCTTGCAGTGATAGGTTTTATGGTTTTCGCAGCCCTGATGTCACAGACCTACCTTGGATACGAAGACCGCTCGTTTGCCCTTGAAAATTACGAGACAGCGTCTCTTCTTGCCGAAAACCTGGCAGATGCTCCTGCTCTGGAAGCGGAAAACTCAGGCTTGCTTTCGGCAGCTTCCCTTGATACACTTTCGGGCCCGGACGGAGTTAATGAAAGAGAAAGGCTTTTTGCGGCTTTTTGCGGAAATTACCGGTTCCTGGTTGAAGTCCGGACAATGGACAGTCAGTGTCACTGGCGAATCGCACCGGACAACGCTGATCCTGAAGCTTTTGCAGACGGTCTGGAAAAAGTTGCAGCCTCTGTGCCCGTCGTTATCGAACTTAATCCTGCCGAATCAGTCCCTGGGACCCTTACTGTGGTAATTTATAGGACAGAATGGAACTGAAAAAGAGAATCAGTAAATGAAAAAAGCTGGATGGAATTAGGAGAGATGGATAGAGTTAAAAGAGCTTGATGAAAGTTATAATAAGCCTGAAAATGAGAAATACGGTATGAAAGTGAGAGAGATTGCATGAAAAGGAAGAAAACCGGAGAGACTATAAAAAAGATCAGGAAATCGAGAGTAGGAGGACAGGATAAGGTAAGATATTCAATAATTCCTGAAATTCTCTGGCAATCCCCAAGGAAAAAAGGCAAACTGATTGCGGAATGCTCAGGTTATTTCACGGTCTTTGATGCTCTTTTTTTGCTTGTTCTGATCTCGCTTGCAGGTATCCTGCTAATGCCCTCAATGCAGGCAGAAAAACAGTATTATGCAGCTGGATATGTCACTTCTTCAGAACTTGATGTTTATCTGCTTGAGTCATTGCTTTCCTGTAAACTTGAGGACTTCGAATACGAAATATCTCCTCTTGCGGCTCTTAATATCTCAATACCTGAAAACTCAGTTGTGGAAAATTCGTCTCATGCCCTTTTCGGAAAAGAACAGAAACACAGGACTTTCGCGGACCTGGTTGCGGAATATCTTGCTCTCTCCCTTGCTATCTCAAATAAAGGCTTAAACAGTGGCTCAAACAATGTCTCAAATTTCGATTCAAAAGATGATTCGAATAACGCGGATAATGACTCTTTAGTTTTTATTAACCCTTTTGCTACAGACTATTCTTCCCGGAATGCAGAGGTTATTTCGGCATATATGGATCAGAAAGCCGCAGGAAGGTTCTCTTACAGGTTTGAGGCTTACTGGCATCCTGTGGAAGTGTTTCCTGTACAAAGCGAGCTTATTATTGGGGAAGAACCTCCTGCAAACGCAATTCGACAAAGTACAAAGCTTTCCATGCCCCTTTACGCCAGCACTCCTTCAAAAACTGTTCTGCTGGCTCCTGTCAACGACTCAGTGCTTGAAGCTTCTCTGAATTCCTCAGACGAAGAAGCTAGCAATATACTCTTCCAGGCTTTTAATTCTTCTCTTGACGCAGCAGCCCTGGAAGGCACAGAGGTAGTTACCGGGCTGCTTTTCCCATCGGATTATTTCGGGTCGGGGTTCGGGCAGGAGAATGAGGAATCTTTCCAGACTCTTTTATATGGGGTCTCTGAAAATCCTGTAGAGAAAAAGTCCGGGGAAGAGGCTTTTGCAGCATATTTTTTGGATTTACTTGAAGCCGGGTTTCCAGTCGATTCCGTGGCTTTCCCTGAAAATGCATCAACAGCTGATTTATCTTTGCTTGAAGACATGATGACAGAGTATGTAAAAAGTGAAATCCGGAGCGAGCTTGAAGCTGAATTTTCAGGTGAGGTCAACGAAACGGTTTATTCTATTCTTGAAGCTGAAAACCTTTCAGAAGCTCAGACTCTTCGCGATGCACATATCGAATCTGTTTACAGGCAGATAAATCCGGGTGGGGCGCGAATAGTTTTGAGTTTCTGGAACTCTGCCTCATGAACCTGGATATATGCTTATGATAAAATTTGCTTATGAAAAAAGTACTTACTACAGAGCCTGTCCAGCCTGAATGGAAGCCAGACGCCTCTCTGTCCCAACACAAAGTATATATGTCATGGTGCGTTCTCTAGTGATGTTTTTACCGAAAAACTCACGCTTTTGCAGGGATTCCTGAAAAGTCACGCAGCAGTTTGCTGCGACGGATTAAAAATCTCCCGATCGATGTGTTGGTCCGTTATAATCGGTAAAGATATAACTTCAGCCCGAAGAGTTTTCTTCAGGGCATCGATCAATTGATATCAGGAGAATTATTATGGCAAAAATGCATACCAAAAGAAAAGGCAAGTCTGCTTCCACCAGGCCCATCAGAACTGAGCCGCCTGAGTGGTGCAAGATCAGTGCAGAAGAAGTTACTTCAATCACTCTTGACCTCTGGAAACAGGGGGTCTCTACTTCCGAAATAGGAATGATTTTAAGGGACCGTTACGGGGTTCCTGATGCCAAGCTCATCACAGGCAATAAGATCACAACCATTCTTAAGGAGAACAACGTTCTTTCGAACGTTCCGGAAGACCTTACAAACCTGATTGTGAAGGCTTTGAGGCTCAGAAAACACCTTTCTGTTAACAAGAAGGATGTTCACAACAAGCGTGCTCTTAACCTGACTGAATCCAAGATTAGAAGGCTTGTTAAATACTACCAGCAGGAAAAGGTACTTCCAAGAGACTGGTTCTACAAACCTGAAACTGCAGAAATGATGATTACCAGGTAAAAACCTGGAAATCTCTTTTTAGTCGGCTCTGCTTTTCTGGCAAACCACACCGCTATTTTAAAATATGCTTTTACTCTTTTCTTTTACCTTACTTCTCTGACTACTTTTGAAATTGCTGATTACTCTTTCTCTTGAAGGAATTTCTTACTTGTTGTCGGTTTCTACAAGTCATATGCAAGTACCACTTCAGGGCTTCCGGGAACCACACAGCGCATACCTGCAATCTCCCCGATAATTACAGGCAGGCCATATACTTCCTCTATAACCTGAGGTGTTATCACTTCTGCACCTCCTTGCGCGTGAACTTTCCCTCCCTTCAGAAAAATAAACCGATCTGCGTACCTGAGGGCCTGGTTAAGGTCATGCATTGTCATCACGGCTGCAATCCTATGCTCAAGGACAATCTGCCTGATAATAGCCAGAATCTCAACCTGATTTTTCATATCAAGGCTGCTTGTAGGTTCGTCAAGGAGGAGAACTTTTGGCTCCTGTACGAGTGAACGTGCAATTGCGACCTTCTGGAGTTCTCCTCCGCTCATTTCATCTATGTACGCAAGGCGGAGTTTTTCCATGGAAAGTAACCTGAAGACTGAATCGACAATTCGAAGGTCTTTTTCGGTAACATCCCATTTGATATGAGGCCTCCTTCCGAGCAGGACTGCATCAAAAGCGGTCAACCTTCCGGTTTCCACCCGCTGGGGAACATACCCTATAAGGCGTGCAATTTCCATTGTTCCAAGGTCAAAAAGGTTATTTCCATCAAGATGAACTGTTCCTCCTTTGGGGCGGAGAATTCTGTTAAGGCATTTTAAAAGTGTAGTCTTGCCAACCCCATTGGGTCCAAGGATTGCCACAATTTCCCCTTCATCGATGGAAAAGGCTATTTCATGGAGAATTTTACGGTTGCGATACAAGAATTCAAGTTCTTCTACTGAAAGGATCATCGTTTGTACCCCTTAAGAAGTAAGTATATGAAAACAGGTGCTCCCATGAAAGCAGTAAGGATAAATACGGGAAGCACATATGGCGAGATTATAAGCCTTGCTGCGGTATCGGATGCCAGAAGCAGGAGTCCTCCAAATAGAGTAGAACCGGGTATCAGGTATCGCTGGTCATCTCCAATGACCCTTCTGACCATTATGAGGACAGACCAACTCTACAAACCCTATAACCCCAAGAAACGCGACAATCACTGCAGAGACCAGGGCTGCGATTACCATGCCTACTGACCTTGTCCTTTCCACATTGACACCCAGTCCCTTTGCAGTCTCATCGCCTGCATCTATGGCATTGTAGTTCCAGCAATTGGCAATGAAGAAGATAATTGCAAGCAGCACAACACCTGTCATTATCTCAAGTTCCAGCCAGTTTGCTCTCCCTACATCGCCAAAAGTCCAGAACACGACTGCTGCAAGCTGGGTATCGTCAGCACAGTACTGGAGGAATGCCGTGCCTGCGGTAAAGAGGGAAGAAAGCGCGACTCCTGCAAGTACCATTACCTCGGGGGAAGCCCCCCTTATACTCGAAATTAGCAGGATTACTCCCTGTCACAAGGAGGCAAAAGAAAAAGGCTACCATTGTTGTCAGGTAAGGGTTATTGATTATTACGGCATTCGCAACTGTGGACTGTACTTTTCCGGTTCCGAGAACTACAACAGACACTGCAGCTCCGAAAGCGCCAGCGTTTGAAATTCCAAGCGTGAAAGGAGATGCAATGGGATTACGCAGGATAGACTGCATAGCAACCCCTGCGACCGAGAGTCCGGCTCCTGCGACTATTGAAGCCAGGGCTTGAGGGAGGCGGATGTTCCAGATTATTAAATCCCATTTTGTAGAAACGCTGTGCCCCAGTATAGTTTGCAGCACTTCATAAGGCGGTATTGTCACCGCTCCTACCGAGATTGAGTAAACAAGCATAATGAAGAGGACCAGAAGTCCTCCCATTATCCAGAAGTATTTTCTGCGTATGTACACAAGATAATCTTCCGGAACTTCGATATATGAGATTACTTCTTCTGCTCTTTCCTGTTTGCCTACTACCTTACCCATAATCCGGAGTGAACTGTACATTTCGGCTTTCTGTGTCTCATTATTCAAAGACCCGTAAGGGAATGAGACTATAGGAATACCGGTTTTGTCCTGAAGGGCATCGGCATCAGTGGCAGTTGGTGACACTGCCTGGCCAATCATACTGGTTTTCAGAATAACCTGAGGGTTAATCTCAATGATTTTCTCCGGGTCATCTTTACCCCTGGCCTCGCCAATCAGGGGGTAGTCTTTAAGTTGCGGATTTGCAAGGACATAGGATCGCCCTTCGATTTCATTTTCTTTTTTCTCCATGCTGTCAACCCCTACTACGTAGTCTTGGGCCTGCAGGTATACAAGGTAGCGCAGGCATCCGGCTCCTGAGCAAACAACCCGTTCCACATTTTCAGGTATGGTGACCTCCCTGCCAAACCCATCCGTGAGTATAAGCTCTTCAGATTCTGCTGCCTTATCGGCGTCTGCAACTCCTGAAGCTTCTGCTGAAGCCGATACTTCCTTCTCATCAGATCCGGACTTTTCCGTGCATCCTGATGTCACTACCAGAGCAGCAATAAATAGCCCTATAAAAATAATTTTATATAATTTATTAC
>DATMYS010000318.1:0-2028 GCA_035560835.1 Methanosarcina sp. | reverse complement strand
CAATCATATTAATATCATTAACAACAGTTGTGGAAGCAATTAAGGGATATTAAAAACAATTGATAACATGGGGCTTTTCTTTATAATGAGCCGACCCCAAAAGTAATACGGTTAAAAACTACTATCACAGAGTTGATTTCCGCAATAACTTCTATCCTTCCAAGTATGGGGGATATGGTTTCTGCCTTAATAGACCCTGTGATGACAATTGGAATTGCAGTGTTCCTTCTCAGGTTATGGAATGAAAAAGATCGGGCACAAGGCAAGTCCGATGAATATCCTGAGAATGATACTGAGAATGATAAAAAGAATTAAAAAAATTGTAGCGGAAAGAATAAAATTCTGAATTGAAAATTGAATTATCAATCTGGCTTTAAACTTCCATCCCTTCTTCTTTGAGGAAATAATCAATCAGCTTTCTTGCAATGCTGATTTTTCCAGGCAGATCAGGCAGATTTTCGACCGAAAACCATTGAGCGTCCTCAATTTCAAACCCATCGGGCTGGATATCCCCTGAATTGTACTCCGCAGTAAACCCGATCATAAGAGAATTCGGAAACGGCCAGGCCTGTGTACCGAAATAGATAATGTTTTTGACCTCAATTCCCACTTCTTCCCGAGTTTCCCTGACTACCGCAGCTTCGGCTGATTCTCCGGGCTCAACGAAACCGGCTATCAAACCGTACCTTTCTGGCGGAAAATTCGGGGACCTTGCAAGTAAAATTTCATGCCCTTTTCGGATAAGTACGATCACGGCAGGCGAGATCCTCGGATAGAAAAGCTCCCCGCAGTCAGGACACTCTTTTCCCCTTTCACCGGGCTTTTGCAGGGTCTTTGTCCCGCACCGGCTGCAAAACTGATTCGTCCTGTCCCACTCCATGATCTGGACGGCTTTATTCACAAGCGCGAAGTACTTCTCACTCATTTCCGAATACGCCTGCCTGAGATCCGCAAATTTCATTCCCTCAGGTGCCTGTGTGTCTTCAGGAAGTTCCACGGAATAACAGTGGGTTCCCTCAAGTGTTCCGAGATATTGTTCCCGAATTCCCAAAATCCCGAGCTCTCCAAAGTCCAGCAGTTTTGGAATTGCTCCAGGGTTTTTATTAAGCTTGAAGAGAACCTCGCGGCCCCGGAAAATAAACCAGAGCGCTTTTTCCGTCCTGTTGGCTGGCGGCTCGATGCCTATGATAAATTCAGGGAAGAATTCCGGGCAAGTGGGACTTTCACTGTCTACTGGATTCATAATGTTCATACTTATTGTTTTTGTTCTATATATGATTACAGGAGAATTTTTGTTTAATCTCTTTTAGTTTCACCCGGATTTCCCGTGCCATGGAGGTTTTTAATCCCTCCTAACTTGAATCCTGGGACAAAAAAAGCCCGATCCGAAAACTATAATCACGGTAGCTAAGGCATAGAAATAATGGTGTCGCTTTTTTCGTGCTTCCCATGTTTCCAGTAGTTTGCTTTTTCATTTTAAGTTGTCAGGTAGTCCGGCTTGCCAACTATCTAAAACGTTAAAAAATAATCTGATTTTAGAGAAATTAAGAGTCTATCCGAAAAGTATAAGATTTTGCAATCATGCCCTCTTGTAAAATATATAGGGTCCTCTAAAAACGATCCCTTTTTCAAGGATTATTGAACCTCATTTATCAGATTAAATATAGTCTTAGCGGTCCCCCAATAAAAGTACATATGAAAAATGATTTATTTAATATTTAACAGCTTTATATTCCCTATTTTTGTGATTAAAAACTTTTTGTGCCTTATTTTGATGTTAAATTTGTAGGAAGAAAAATGAGATCAAGCGACTTAGGTATACATAAATTTAAATTCTTCAGAAATATAGCGTTTACCTTACTAATTTATTCTTTTAACTATTAATATGGTTTATTTTCCAAAAAGATGGATTTACAAGATGTACTTTTGTTGGGGGAACTCTGGATATATGCCTATATCTTAAAATAAGTATTATAAATCCTTAGTTTAGACACTGATTTGGGAGGACCCTAATGTAGAGAATAAGCT
>DATMYS010000317.1:0-2580 GCA_035560835.1 Methanosarcina sp. | reverse complement strand
GAATGCTTTCAGGTCCTCCAAGACTGGCTTACCTGGCGCCAGAACCAGAGACCAAAAATCCGAGACAAAGCCCTCTTTCTTGGTCCCCAGGGCTCAAGAATAAACAGAGATACTATATATTACGCTACCACAGAACACGCTCAACACTTAGGCTTCCATAACCCTCAAGGAAACCTAAACGAAAAATTTACACCTCATTGCTTCAGGCACTTCTTTACTACCTGGCTAAGGCGTGCAGATTGTCCCAGATCCATAATTCAAGAACTCAGAGGGGATTCTCGGAAAGAAGCCATAGACATTTACGATCATATAACTCAAACAGAACTAAAAGAAAGCTATCTAAGGTATATCTACCATCTGAACATAAAATTATAATTCTCTCTGAGAAAGTGCCGTGACTTGTGGTCAAAATTTAATCAAGTTTCAGAAATAAAAAACAGATTTATTTTTTAAAAGAGTTGAAGAATTTGGGGAAACTATACAGTAACGCTGAGGGGGAGATTCGAACTCCCGTAGCGCAAAGCGCTACCGGTTTTCAAGACCGGCGCCGTAGTCCGCTGGGCTACCTCAGCAAGTTGAAATAATTAATCTCACAGCTTCCGCAAAGGGAAAGGTGCAGATCAGCCTGACCTCAGGAAAGCGTATACAACAAACCTGATTATGGTATATAAAATTTGCGAAGAGAAAAAGCTCTTCGCTTCTCTGAATAATAAAAAGCTGAAATCAGACTTCCGGCTCTGAGGATTCCTCGGTTTCGGGTTTGGACTCGGGCTCGTATTCAGCCTCGGCTTTAACTTCGGGCTCGGATGGTATCTGAGTTTCGGATTCGGCTGTAATCTTTTCAATGAACTGAACTTCCTTAAAGCCAGCATACTTGAAAAGCTCGGATGCAACCCTGTTCTTTGCCATTAGCCAGCGCTGGTTGAAGGTCAAGCCTGTGGGGATATAAATCTTTGCAACGCTGTCAGAAGTCTCGATTTCCAGATCCCTGAGGCCGGTATAGAGGGCAAGCAGGCCCTGAATTTTCTCAATTTCAGTCTCAAGAACCTTTTCAATAGTGTACTCATAGGTAACGGTCTTGCCTGCAAGAGGGCTGTTAAAGTCTACAGTGACCCTGCGGCCTATAACCCTGCTGACAACTCCTCCTCTGCCATCTACCTCAACAGCAAGTCCAGGGTGGACATTTCGGTCTTTCAGTTTCGTGATGGAAATAGTTTCTACAAGTTTAGGGTTGCTCGGGCCAAAAGCCTTTTCCGGAGAGATTACAACGCTTCCGCTGTAACCGACTTCCTTTCCTTCAAGATCTTCGTCAAGTCCCTCAATAGTATGACCTGACCCGACAATAACAACGTCTCCGCCGTAAAGCCCGCGAGGATTAAAGATCTCCTCCTTTTTTGCAAGTTCTTCGTCTGTTGTGTCGAAAATCCTGCCATCTTCGAACTTACCTGTGTAGTTCAACTTTATAAAATCGCCTTTCTGGATTGCCATAATTTTCAACTCTTTTATCAAATTAACTGAATTGATAAGCAAGAAAATTATTCATTGTCAGCTAAATTCAACGTAAATGTGTTTCACGCTATAGAACTCTGCCTTTAATAAGCTTTTTGGGAATCCGCAGGGTTACTGCCGATCTTACGGATACTTATAAAAAATTGTAGTTTTAGAAAAATTGTACCATAATCAATATCATTCGACCTTAAAACTTACTTTTAGTAGACAACTGGCTTGGAAATAAGCAGGTAAACTATTTTACTTTATACTTACGATGATCACTAGATTTTGCAGGAATGTCCTCTTCTTGTAAATCGCCCGGACAAAAGCAAAGGTTCCGGCAGGAAAATTTCTATCCCGGACTTTGAGTCTGATGGATTTCTAAGTTTAACACACTTTCTCATATTTCATATGTCTTTCGATTACTATTTATGCAACGAAATTACAATAAAATATTAGGATATAATTCTGGAAATCACAGTGGAGAATTTGGGGTCTATTATTAGTTTTTCTGTTCAGTATCCTGTTGAGTTTCATCCACCAGATCTGTGGAATAGGGTACTTAACATAGAAAATTTTCGTTTTCGGGAGGGGTATATGGAAAAGAAGCTTATGCGAATAGGGATTTCCTTGCCCGGGGAACTTCTAGACAAATTTGATAAAACTCTTCTGAAGAGAGGGTATTCCTCTCGGTCTGAGGGAATAAGGGATGCTATAAGGACATATAACCAGCACTATGAGTGGATGCAGCAGATCAAGGGCAAAAGAGCTGCGACAATTTCTATTGTATATGATTGCTCAAAAAAAGGAGTATCCAGCACCCTGGCAAATATTCAACATGAAAATATGGATCTGATAAGCTCTTCGGTGCGCTTCCATATTGAGCCGAATTCATGTTTTGAAGTAATAATTCTGCGGGGGGAAGGGAAGAAAATAATAGAGCTAACTGAAAAAATTCTAAGTTTAAAGGGAGTCAAGCACTCCAGGTTGACAACTATTCCAGAAGAGAAGATTGAAAAGTGAACATAAAAGGAGGATTTAAAAGCCTTCTCATCCTGGAAAATAGTTTAAAATTTACTTATTGTAAAC
>DATMYS010000316.1:0-4527 GCA_035560835.1 Methanosarcina sp. | reverse complement strand
ATATAATTTATGCTCATTACTATGTGTTGGAGTTGGGAAAAAGAACTGGGGTATTATCAAAATAAAAGAACCTCCTAGAGGCCGCTGATCCTTCTCTTCGAATAAACATGTTTGGGGGAGCATGATATGTTCGAAGAAGCTGCATTGGGGGATGCAGTAAATGAATTCAGCGCCTCTGGAATTCTTCTTGCCCTTCTTTTGCTCTTTACTATACTTTTTACTATATTTTTCTAAATTTTTTTCAATCTGGTTTATCTGGTTTAAACCTGATTTTGCTGATGCTATGGTGAAGAAATTAAAGTCATTGGCTAGGTTATAAACAATGAAACTAAACAATGAAACAAGGCTCTGTAAAGTTTTTGGAGACTGAAAAAACTGTATACGTCCTAAATTCACTGAAAAAGACTCTAAATCCCAAAGATTTTATAGAATTTGATTCCGATAATTTCATATAACATCAAAAAAATAATAATCATTTGGGGAGGATTTTTGAAGTTGTATCCTCAAGAATTCAAGCTGTGAAAAGAGGACACACTATCTAAGTATGCAGCTAAGTAGGGAGTTGGAACTATGGCAGATCGAAATAATCCAGATTTTTTGTCAGCAAGCACGATAAAAGGGGATAAGGTCGTCAATGCAGCCGGAGAGGACCTTGGAAAGATTGAAGAATTAATGATTGACTTACGCGATGGAAGGTTAGCGTTTGCGGTACTTTCTTTCGGTGGATTTCTGGGTCTGGGCGACAAATTGTTTGCTATTCCCTGGCAAGCTCTTAGATTAAAACTTCACGACCACGCCTTCGTCCTTGACGTTCCCAAAGATTTACTGGAAAAAGCAGAAGGCTTTGATAAAGATAACTGGCCTATAACCTCCCGTGAGTGGCTTTCCACTGTATATGGTTACTACGGATACCAGCCTTACTGGCAGACAGGAGTGGCAGGACAAACTGGAATTTCGACAGGAATGCCTGCAAGGAGAGAATCCGAAAGGATGGCCCGGATGGAAACAGAGAGACGGACTGGAATGCCGGGTGAGACAGAATCTGAAAGGATGGCCCATATGGGAAGTACATCGGCAGATAGGAACAATCCCGATTTCTTGTCCGCAGGCACGCTAAAAGGGGATAAAGTTGTCAATACAGCTGGAGAGGATATTGGGAAGATTGAAGAATTTATGATCGATCTCCAAGATGGAAAAGTAGGATATGTCGTAATCTCACATGGTGGACTTCTGGGTCTGGGCAACAAATTATTTGCTGTTCCCTGGCAGGCTTTTAAACTGAAAATACGTGAGCACGCTTTTACTCTTAATGTCTCTAAAGAAACTTTTGATAACGCAGAGGGCTTTGACAAGGACCACTGGCCTTTAACTCGTGAGGAACTCTCCAGAACTTACACCTATTATGGATACCAGCCTTACTGGCAGATCGGAGAGGCCGGAGTTTCGGCAGCAATGCCAGCTGAGACAGAATCAGAAAGGATGGCTCGGATGGAAAGAGAAACAAAGGCCAGGACTGTAAGTACAACAGCTAGAGAGATGCCAGACTTTTTGTCAGCAGGTACGATAAAAGAGGATAAGGTCGTCAATAGAGCAGGAGAAGACCTTGGAAAGATCGAAGAATTAATGATTGATCTCGAAAACGGTAGAATTTCATATGCTGTACTTTCTTTTGGTGGCTTCCTGGGTATGGCTGATAAGTTGTTTGCTATTCCCTGGCAAGCTCTTACTCTAAGGCTGCATGAACACGCCTTCTTACTTGATATTTCCAAGGATGTCCTGGAAAAGGCAGAGGGCTTTGACAAGGACCACTGGCCTTTAACTCGTGAGGAACTTTCCAGAACTTATACCTATTATGGATACAAGCCTTACTGGCAGGGAGAAGTGGTCGAACGAGCTGAAATACCCAGAGAGACTCAACCACAGAGGACAACCCGCACTGAAAGGGAAAAATCCTTTGAAACAGCAGAAGAATTAATAGCGGAGCAGGAGAAAGAGCGGATAGAACAGCTGGAAAAGAAAGAAACCGATAAAGAGAGACTTGAGCAGCTGGAACGAGAAAAAGCGATAGCAGAAAGGCGGGAACATAAGTACCACTGAAAAAGAAAAGGTAATAATAGGAGAGGCGGGAACACAAATACAAGTGATAAACACATAAATTCAATGATAAAAATATGAGGGAACATATTTTAAATGTCTCCCCCGATTTTTACAATCAGGTTGTCTTTTCTGTCAAAAGCCTTGCAAGCAGCGATTTTTTAATTTCTACTGCATTATTGGGGCACAGTTCACGACAGCAATAGCACAGGATACACTTCTCCTCATTGATCTTAAAACTCCCGTCTTCGAGCTGTTCAACAGCGTGGGGAGAGCAGTTTAAATAGCAGGCTCCGCAGTGAGTGCATTTTCCCTTGTTGATTCTGGGATAAATCTTATAGTATTTTCCCAGGTTGCTGGTAAGAAAGGAAGGGGCTGTACTGACTCCTCCACTGGACGGTTTGAATTTCATTTTGACTTCTTTTAACGGAGTTCCGACAACAACAGGACACTGGTTTCCAAAGCCTTTTTTCATGGCTCCTGCAGTTGTAGGAATTTTGAGGGGGTCAAAGCCTATCATTTCCGCAGCAACAATATCCAGGGAAACACAGTCCTGGCTTGCCAGAATTACTCCCGAGTTTACGGGCTTCCCATGAGAAGGCCCGTTTCCTTCCATGCCAATAACTCCGTCCATAACTGCAAAGTTGGGTCTGACAACCGAATACACATCGGCAACGGCTTCGCCAAAAAGATCTCTTTTCCCAAGAAGATGTGCCTCTTTTCGGCATCTTAAAGGGAGAGCTCCGAAAAAGTTTTTGACCGCGCCTGTGTAATAGGTAAGTTCATGAGTTTTTAATTTTGGGAGAGATATCACTACATCGGCTTCAAGGACAGGGTTTGCAATATACAGTTTGCGGAATTGCAGTGGGTCAGGGACATCTACCAGGGTAAAGCCTGCGGTTTCGAAATTTACTACCTTTGCTCCGACTTTTCGGGCGGCTTCTTCTATACCTGAGGTTTTCAGAGCTTTTGAAGTGGCCCCTGGCCTTGAGATTCCAGCTCCGTCCCCAACTACAGGTTTTCCTCCGGCCTGAAGCACGAACTTGCACATTGACGCTACAATTGAAGGATGAGTGGTTACTGCACTTTGAGAAGAAGCAGCCGCAAGGATATTCGGTTTCAGAAGTACGCGGTCACCGGAATGGATTATATTCTCAAGGCCTCCGATAAGTTCCAGAGCCTCTGCTATTGCTTTTTCTGTATCAGAATAATCAGGGCAGCGGACTATAGATACTCTATTCACGGCTGTGAAATAAATGGGTTTATTATTGAATTTCTTTCCGGTTCAAAGGTTTATCATTGAGTTTATTTCCGGTTCAATAAATTGATTTCTTCTTTAGCTCTATCTTAATTTTTCTTATCGATTTTTGATCCCTATCCTGAAATCTATTTCTTCAGCTATGCTTTCGAGCTCATCAAAAATTCTTTCCGAGTCCTTTCGCATTTCTTTTACCGCAGCTTTCAGGCTTCCCCCGCGCAGATATACCAGGCGTTTTTTTCTGTAAAGGAGCCCTGAGTCATTAAGATTCCTGAGATGATGGTTTACTCTGGAGATTTTAATCTCAAGGTCTTCAGCAAGGGCTTCTGAGGAAGTTATCTGATCATTTGAGAGTCTATCAAGCAGGTTAAAAACGATCCTGTTCGCGGTATTTTCCGTATCCCTACCCGAAGAAAAACCAAAGCTATCGCACAACCATAAAAGATCGTCTTCCAGACTTTTGACGTGCGGTTTTTCAAGGTATCTGAGGATTATCTGTTGAACCATCAGTATATATTTTACAATATTTCATATATATAATTTCTTTGCATTTTGTCGACATCATTTCTATTTTTCGGGAATCGTATTTATTTTTCCAGTAATTTTTAAATATGAGCTCCGCATTATATGCAGATAGTCGGGCGTACGAGCGCTCAATATTGACTAATCCCATACTGACTCATAGCTACCAGTTAATGTCCAGCTAACATGGGGTCACTTACACATAAGGAGGAACAATAAAGTGATTGTCAAACCTATTGGCGAACGAGTCTTGCTTAAGCACCAGAAGAAACAAGAAGTGACAAAAGGTGGGCTCTATATCCCGGAGTCTGCACGGCAGGAGAAAAAAGAGGGTATTGTTATTGCAGTAGGGACTTTTGAAGATGGAAAGGATCTTCCCCTGAAGAAAGGTGACCATGTGATCTACGGGGGATATCAGTCAGATGAAGTTGAAATTGATGATGAAAAGTACCTTTTTGTCGACTTCAAAGATATTCTGGCAACAATTGCTGAAGAATAATGTTGAATGAGGCCGATTCTGAAGAACATAGATAAGAGTATGTTCAGATTCATTTGTATTCGGTTAAGGATTTTGAGCTGCTGATATCGATTTCGGCGGAAAAACTCAAACCCAAATGTTTAGTGTTTAAATTGAAATCGATATCACATTCCAG
>DATMYS010000315.1:0-2731 GCA_035560835.1 Methanosarcina sp. | reverse complement strand
TAATTATAGTTTGTCCTTTTATTCCAATGTGTAAATTTACCATTGACTTAACTTTTGAACTCGTAATTAGTCTTTGTTGACTCGAAAAATAGTAATATCTCCAGAACAACTAACTTATATGCAAAGGGGGTTTGCAACTGGCACAGAAAGTGATTGAAAAATCTGAAGAAGAATGGAAAAAAGTACTCACGCCTGAGCAATATAACGTCTTGCGGCAGAAAGATACGGAAAAGCCTTTTTCTGGCAACCTGTACTATAACAAAGAAAAAGGAGTTTACACCTGTGCTGCCTGTGGGCAAGAGCTCTTTTCCTCGGACACTAAATTTGAGTCCGGAACCGGCTGGCCAAGTTTCTATGATGTAATTTCCAGTGACAAAGTAAAGCTCAAAGAGGACACCAGCTATTTCATGAACAGGATCGAGATAGTCTGTTCCCGCTGTGGAAGCCACCTGGGCCATGTGTTTGAAGACGGCCCTGCGCCAACCGGGAAACGCTACTGTATTAACTCCGTTTCTCTTAATTTCAAGAAAGGAGAGGAAGAAGGCAAGCAAGACTAAGAAAGTAAGAAGGAAAGTAAGAATAGTAAAAGGTAATATTCGGGTAAGCTAACTCTCTGTGATTTATAGATTTATGGGTTGAGGGAAGTGGGTTCAGGTAAAACTTGAAACTGGAAAAGAGACAGATATCACAACCTAATATATCTATATAGAGATCTTACTGAACTTTTTTTTCATAATATTTATCATAGATTATAACAATCTATTGAATAGATGTTAAAAGCAATAATTTTTGATGCGGATGGAGTGCTTGTAGACTCCATGCGTTTTCAGGCCGACGCCTGGGTTAAAGCCTTCAAGGAAGTTGGAATTACCATCACCAGGGAAGATATTTACGAGCTCGAAGGCTCAAATAACAGGAGGTTAATTAAATCAGTTTTTGAACAGGCCGGAAAAGAGCCTGAACCCTGGCACTTAGAACAGCTTCCTGAAAAGAAACTTGAGGCTCTCGAGTTTGATCGGATAAAGCCTTTTGAAGGTATTCTGGACTGTCTTAAGGCGTTGAAACGGCACTTCAAGCTCGCTCTGGTCTCCGGATCGCATACTGATACAGTAAATAAAGTTGTCAATAAGTATTTCTCTAACTATTTTGATGTCATAATTACCGGGAGTGACCTTGAGCGAGGAAAACCGGATCCTGACCCTTACCTCAAAGCCCTTGAGAAGCTTGACCTGACAAAAAACGAGTGTATAGTAATTGAAAACGCACCTCTGGGGATAACTGCCGCCAAGAGGGCAGGGCTTTACTGTGTTGCTGTTGCGAGTATGCTTGAGCCTGAAAAGATAGGGCATGCGGATCTCGTACTCGAAGATCATGCTGCCCTTCTCGAGTATCTGAAGAGCCTCATTTCAAAGTGATTAGGGTTTTTTCCTTATCGTTTTCTTCATTCATCCTTATCGTTTTCTTTACTCAGCTGAATTTGCAGAAGTGTTGTGGAAACTGAAGAAGCTTTTCACAAAATTTTCTCATTAAACTCTTTTTCAAGCATTTCTCTTACAGCACGAAGCCCGTCCAGTTCGCTGGCAAGTCTTCGCAGTCTTTCGGTTTTATTTTTGTATATTTCGTCTTCGAGAACTTCCCGAATACATTCGAGTACGACCCCAGGAGGCGTGGAATAACTGAGCATCCTTCCGTAACCTTCTTCCTCAATTACTTCAGCATTATTTTCCTGCTCGCTATGGCCCCTATCAGGAAAAGAAAGGATAGGAATTCCAAAGCTAAGGGCTTCCATGATAGTACTGTGCCCTCCTGGAGCTATTACTGCATCAGAACTTTTCAGGTATGGATATGTGTCTTTTATGAACTTAAGAATCTGTACATTTTCTGGCAGGCCAACCAGATTTGAGGGATCAAGGGAAGGACCTGAAATCAGGGTGTAATTAATGGACGGATCAAGCTTTGCTGTTTCGAGCACTTTTCTGAAAATAGGCTCTCTGTACCCGAAGCCTCCAATGAGAGAAACGATATGGGGCTTCTTAAGGGGAATTGACTCTACCTCTTCGTATTTTTCCTTTATAAGGGGGCCGCTGTAGAACAGTTTTTCCTGAACTTTACCCCGAAAATTCAGGTTTTTCTTGCAAACGGTATAGGGAAGCGGATAATCGGGAATAATTATTTTGTCTACTTTTTCAAAAATCTGGGTATAGAACCTTCGGGTCACTTCCCCAAGAAGCCTCAAGGATACCCCTCTATTTTTAAAAAACTCTTCCATATTTGATTGGTTCAGGGTAAGATATACCGGGATTCTAAGTGTAAAGCCAGCGAGCGTTCCCAGATAATAGCTGTCCGAAATAATAACATCAGGACCGATATCTTTTATCAGTTTCAGGATTTTTGGCCCTCCTAAGAGGTCGGCGCTTTTAAGGGTCGCCTCAATTGAGCCTGTAAAATCCAGGGTTCCAGCCTTTCCGATCAGCTTTATTTCTGAAGGAATTTCATGTGCTAAATACCCTGTTTTTTCGACCAGTTCCTTTGAATATCCATAAGCTCCAAAATGCACTTCGTGTCCGCCAGCCAGAAATTCTTTTCCCAGTGCAAGACATCGGCTAGTATGACCAAGCCCTTCTCCACATATCAGAATAATTATTTTCATTTTTATCCTTCCCTTAAAAAATGCATTCGTTCCTCTTTATTCTCTCTTTAATTTTCGATTTGTAATTCTATATTCAAGAAT
>DATMYS010000314.1:0-4254 GCA_035560835.1 Methanosarcina sp. | reverse complement strand
AAATAAAATGGCTAGTCTCAAAATTTATATTGTTCTAATATGGCTTATAATTGCGCAAATCTTATTGATCATGACTGGGATGACATCTTATGAAGACATTAAGTATTTCTTCTGGATAGAATCAGTCTTAGTGCCATTGATTTTTGTGCTGTATATAAAAGGAGTGCCAGATCAACTATCCAGAGAACAAGAAAAAGAACAGAAAAAGGCAATCTTTGTGCTTGCCTTTTCTTTCGCATGTATGATAATGGTGATTTTTATGGCTATGTTAAAGGGATATTAAAATTTGTTAAAAGGATAAAATTTGTGTACTCAGTTCCTCAAATTAAGATGCCTATTAAGAGATTCTGTTAATTTTCATTGAATACATAAGTTGTACTGACCGTATTTAACAGGAATTTTTCTGGCATTACTTCTGCAAACCGGTTTATGTTTTTCCAGCCCGCACAGTGCACGGGTATATCATAATCGAGCTTTATTCTTCTCATTTCGTCAATTGTGGACTGAAACTTATCGACACTTGATAACTTATCTACATCTATATCTGTATTTCTCCATATTCGTCTATACTTTTCTTGCAGCTATAGCTATCCAGTCCCCGCCTTTCCTGTATAACTCTCCTGAGAGACTGTTCCATGCCTGCTCAACTTTAAACCCATTTTTTTCAAGAGTATGACTTATAGTTTCAAAGGAATAGTCGTGCAGCCATAGTCTATAAACCTTTATAGTCCCATCTTCATCCATGACAATATACTGATTTAGCCAGGTATCATTTTCCGGATAATCGAATCCTTCTTCCAGCACAAGGTGTCTGTCTGCTCTCCAGAATCCGCCTTCAGAGATATACCACCTGTTTTTGAGTCCTTCCCGCATGCGTAGCTCTCTTGTGGACACATCAAAGATGAAAATTCCTTTGTCTTTAAGTGCCCTGTGGATAAGGCTCAGGAGCAGGTCACGTTTTTCATCGGAAAAGGTACAGATTTCCCCATAGACCTGAAGAACGGCATCAAAAGTCTCTTCATGATCGATATTGAAAAAGTCTGCACAGATATAATCGATATTATGCCCAGCTCTTTCAGCCTGAATCCGAGCATAGTCTATAGACCTTTGGGAAAGGTCGATACCGGTTACTTTCATGCCTTCAAAGAACAGCCTGCTGCTGTACAGCCCTGGCCCGCAGCCCAGATCAAGTACCCGGTCTCCGGTTTTCAGGAATCCTGAGGTTATGAGATGGCGAACTGTTTTTTCGATCTCAGCATTTCTTCGGCTTGCTCCATCATGGGTCTGGTTAAGATGGGCTTCGAGCATGCTTTTCGAGATGTATGGATCGTCCCAGAAATGAAGTTCGCCAGGTTCGAAAAGAGGAGGTTTTAAAGATTGAGAGAAGATAGGGAAAAGATTATGGAGCATTTAAATAGATTATTTGATGTTCTGACATATAAACTAAGAGTTAAAGTTCTGTAAATCTACAAAATAGTTTTACTGGCCTGTTCCATCGAGTGGCGATTCACTTTTTCTGCATCTACAGGTTCAATAGTCTATAGGCTCAGTAGTCTATAGGTTCAATATACCCATACGTTTATCATTATAATGACTACCTTCTTGACAGGTATCTCGTTGTAATTGAATACTATTTAAATGAAAAAGATATGAAATGATAATCTTACACACTAAAGGGCGAGTTCTTCCCTTCTGTAAAGCAATACAGCACCCTGAACTTAAAATATAACAGGATCAGATTGAAATAAGAGAACGGAGTTTGAAATAAAATTTCCCGAAAAATTTACCACCCATCAGGGGAGGTGGGGTGCGTACCTAATTTTCTTTGCAAAGAATAATCACTCTAAGCCGAATTACATGGGACTGATACTATGACAAACGATTTTAAAGAAAATAGAAGCGGACGAAAAGGAAAAACGGGTAGGAAAAACAAGACCGGCAAAACAGACGGGATGGGCAAAACAGATGGAACATGCAAAACAGGTAAAAGTGATAGAACAGGCGGAAAAAACAGGGGAACAGGCAGGAAAGGCACAGGCAAAACCGATAAAGCCACTGAAACAGCTTATGACCGTCTGAATAAAGCTCTCAAACCTTATGAAAAGGCCATTGAGAAGAAACCTGATGATGCAGCCGCCTGGGCAGGAAAAGCCTCGGTGTTTCTGAGACATAGAATGTATAAGGAGTCCCTGAAAACCTTTGAAAAAGCACTTGAAATCGATCCTGAAAACCCTGGTTACCTTTATGAGAAAGGTTTTGTGCTCCTGCAGCTCAACAGGGATGAAGCTGCCCTGCAGAGTTTTGACAGATTGCTCGAAATAAATCCTGACAGCGATAAAGCCTGGAATTTAGAAACTTCAGTACTTTGCAGGCTCAAGCAGCACGAAAAAGCCCTTGCGGCCTCTGAAAAAGCCCTTGCAGAAAATCCGAAGCTTACAGGCGCCTGGCACTCAAAAGGTTCCGTGCTTGCGGACCTGGGCCGGTACGAAGAAGCTATAGAAGCCTATGACGCCGCGCTTAAGCTTAACCCGAACTTTGCAAGAGCCCTGGTGGATAAAGGCTTTGCTCTCTACAGCCTGAACAGGCCTGTGGAAGCCATGATAGCTTATGACGCTGCCCTCAAAATAAACCCTGACAATGCAAATACCTGGGTAGGAAAAGGCCTTGTACACCTCAAGCTAGGCAAATCCAAAAGAGCCCTTGAAGCCTGCAGCAAAGCGATTTCAATAAAGCCTGATTCTGCCGACGCCTGGTACTGCAAAGGCATGGCCCTTTCCGGCCTGGATAAGAATGAAGGAGCTATCGGAGCCCTTGAAAGAGCCCTCCGGCTCAATCCTGACCATGCCGAGGCTAGAAAAGCCAGAGATTCCGTAAATTTCAAACTCGGAATCGCCCTCGATGAAGACGAAGAAGAAAAAATAGAAGAAGAGAAGCAAAAAGTGAAGAAGAGAAGTGTGTGGACAATAAAAAAGCCAACAAGCGAAATAATAAAGAAAAATCTGGGTCAGGTAAGAGAGAAAAGAATAAAAGGGAGCGAGAAGAGCGTAAGGATAGGGAAAGAGCACAAAACAGGTGAGTCTAAGAAAATTCCGGCAAGAGGAAGAGAGAAAAAGGAATGATTTTCTTTCTCCCTCCTGTAGAATGAGGAAGTAAAAGATACCGTTAATTTGGGGACGAGCAGGCTTTTAACCCACTCGTTAATATATGCAAAAATCCAAACACTCATGACAAAAGCGTCATTGTATTAGTGTCAAATTACTTAAATTTTTTAGTTAGTTTATCCATAGCGACTTTACTGGCTCTTAGACTCTTTCTGATAAACATTGTTTCTTAATCTGAGAAGCAATTAAATAGATTAGCTCGTTACTCTGTTAATGGTGAGTTCTTGACCGACAATACCGACAATACCACAAATATCGGAGAAAAGATTTCAAACGCCGTGTTAGACAATATTTACCAACGTCGATCTGTGCGTAATTTTTCTGATAAAGAGGTTTCTGACGAAATAATCAAAGAGATTATAAGAGCTGGAACATATGCCCCCACAGCCGTGAATAAGCAGCCATGGAGGTTTGTGGTCATAAAAAATAAGCAGTTCATCGAGGAATATGATGAGCGTGCTAGGAAAGCTTTCCTTGCTGCATACAAAGATACCGAAAACCCAGATCTGGTAAGATTTGTGCAATTTTTATCTAAACCGGCAACTCGAGTCTTCTATGGAGCGCCGGTTCTCATTTTAGTGTTTGCGTCCCCTAATGTTATCAATGAGCATGACTGTTCTCTAGCCGCTGAGAATATGATGCTTGCAGCCCAATCTTTAGGGATCGGCAGCTGCTGGATAGGTCTGGCGGGAGGTTTGGGTTACGATATGGAATTCCTGAAGGCGGTCGGAGTTCCAGAAGGTTATAAGCTTATCGCACCGATGATCTTCGGATACCCGACAAAGCAGAACCTTAAAGCACCTGCTCGTAATGCTGATGTCATATTACAATGGATAAATTAACCTCCTAAATGAGGGCATAACAAAAATTTACTACTATTTCGGGTTTACAATCTATTTAGAGCCTTTCCAAAGTGTTTTTACTCACTTACCTTTTTTGAAGAATATAAAGAGTGGTTTAATGTGTTCTATGCTGCAAGGGTCACAGAAGAAAAAGAAAAGAATTTGAAAAATGGAATTTTGTATATAGGTTATCTTTTCAAGAAAATAAATCAAGATGCAATTTTATGCTTATCTTTTCTAGACTTTTCTAG
>DATMYS010000313.1:0-3041 GCA_035560835.1 Methanosarcina sp. | reverse complement strand
TTATTATAAAGCCCAACCGTTAAGATTTCTTAAACCCAAGTACTTTAAAGTACTCCTATAATTTCTAGGGATGATGGTATAAATGCTAAAAACACGCCTGAGGGATTTTCTTGTCACGAAAGATAATTGGCTTTTTGCGGTTTCCGACTACTTCCGCAGGGACGGAATTCGAGCCACGCTCCGCTACGTGCCCGATGAGGAAGGAGAAAGGGAGTTAAATGGAATACGATATAAAAAATATGACTTTGGTCCAGCTTTTGAGTTCATGAGGAAGCACAGGCCTGAATGGGTGCAGGATGTTCACGTAGTGCCCGAATCGGAGGTAAAACAGGTACTTCGCCCCTCGGATGCAATACCCAAGCTTGTAAACTCTGACAGCCGCGTAAGGGCAATCGTAAAGGCCCTTGACCTAGCAGGCATTTCCAGGACAAGCATGGGAGTTACGGGCTCAATGCTCGCAGGCCTCCAGAACGAGAGCTCGGATATTGACTTTGTTGTGTACGGTCCTGTATGGTTCAGGGCAAGGGATACAATAACCGCCGCAAAACAGCAGGAAGGGCCCATTGAAGAAATAAATGAGGAAATGTGGAAGAGAATCTACACTAAGAGAATTCCTGAGATTTCGTTTGACGAGTTCATGCTTCACGAATCCAGGAAAGGCAACAGAGGCATGGTCGAAGGCACTTATTTTGACCTCCTTTTTGTAAGGGAATGGGACCAGATAAAAGAACCTCTTCTGCGAGGGAAGGACACCGTCAAAATGAAAATCGAAGCCAAAGTTACAAATGCCGATTTTGCTTTTGACAGCCCTGCATATTACAAGGTCGAACACGATGAGATAGACCATGTGCTCTCATATACCCATACTTACGCAGGTCAGGCGCTTCCCGGAGAGCTGATAGAAGCTCGCGGCATCGTCGAAGAAGTAGGAGACATCAAGCGGCTTGTGGTGGGTACTTCAAGGGAGCCAAAAGGAGAGTGGATAAGATCACTTACATGGCTTGAAAAGTGTGGGTATATCTAAAAAGAGGTCTATTTTTGGGGATGAAGTCTCAAAAGATTTCCCGAACGATGCATGTCACCTTACAGGATTAGTTCAATTACGCGGCTCGCCATGGGATTTCAAATTATACACTTCAGGCTGTGATACGTTTTGGAAATAGACTGGATGAGGTGAAGTTAGCCCGGGCCATAAGATTATCTGCTTGATCTGATTACTGGTGCACTGATTTCCTGTTGTGACTCTTAAGAATAAGGCTGCTTTTATTATTTTTCTGACCTGTCACTTTCTTGGCTTATTTATTTTATTTTCGTCCCATTCTATTTCGATAATTACCTTTGCTTCCTCTTGCTCAAGATCACATACGAAGTCAGAAATCCGAGAACAGTCAAAGAAACACAAGGGTCCGGAGCATCTTTCTTTTCTTTATCAAGATTTGACTCTATATTATCTTGTTTTCCTCCTTCAGACAGGTTGCTCTTATTGTGAGCCTTATTTTCTTCGTTTTTAGTTTGAAAGAGTTCAATAGACCTGGTATTTTTTTCCGTACTTAAGATTGCAAAGGGAGAGAAGCCTGGAGTTTCTGCGGTAAAGTAGAAGTAAACTTCATCTTCTCTACTGAAGGTTATGGGCAGGGGATTCCATGCCCCTTCACTGTAGCGGTACAGAGTTACAGTATCTTTGCTGACTCCCTGCTCAGTAACCCAGGCCCGGCTCACCCTGAAATTTATTCGGGCATTTTCAAAATTTTCTTGGCTTGAAAAGCCGCTATTCCCAATCCAGAGATTTACATTCCTGTAGACTGTTCCGGGGGCAGGTCCTGTAACAATTGAAGATGTGTTTTTCAGCATCTCTACAATAGCGGTTGTTTTTCCGAAATTCTTTTTCGGATCGAACTCCACACTGACTATTTCATTTGCCTCGTCTTTAAAAGTAAAACATGTGTGAATGCCTTTGAAAACCTGCTCATTTGAAATTTCCTTCAGTTCAACATTGCTGGTTGATTCCGGAGAGCCTGCGCCTCCTCCGCTTCCTCCACTACTTCCTCCGCTTCCTCCACTACTTCCTCCGCTTCCTTCACTACTTTCTCCACTTCCCCCGGTTCCTCTAGAATTAGAGGCTTCTTCGGTTACAATTATATATCCTGCTTTTGTTTGGGTACTATTTCCATACGTATTGTTAGTTGTCTTTAATATAACAGTGTAGATTCCAGGATTCTCATAATTATAAACCGGATTCCTCTCGTTTGAGTCAATGTTCCCGTTTCCGTCAAAGTCCCACCCCCAGGAATCAGGATTAAAGGTAGATAAATCCGTGAACTGGACAATCAGAGGCGCGAGTCCTTCTAGCGGCGTTGCGGAAAAGTTGGCTTCAGGTGGCGGAGAAGTAACTATTACTTCTGAAACTCCTTCCACAGGAGTAGCAGGAACAGAATAAGCGGAAACCCTGCCCAAAAGTGTAAAGTTTCCAGGCTCGGAATTCGAAGGCACAGTCACATTATATATGACTATCTTTTCTTCCCCTGCTGAAAGTTTTTCAACCCAGATTCGTTCTAGAGTAGATGCTTTGAATGTGCTGGTTTCCTGGAACGCAGCTCCATTATTTTCCCACTGGCTTACCTGCCACCCGCCAGGAAGATTCTCATCAAGTACCAGGGCTTCAATATCCTGATCTGTACTTATATGTACAGCTACCGCAAAATTTTCGCCTGGATTAACAGTTCCGGCAGAAATCTCCCTGCTTGCTTCTATCCCCGCAGCTGAAGCTGGGAAAATTGTCCAGGAAAACAGAATAATCAGAGTGAAACCTGAAATAAGGCCTGAGAGTTTAATCCGGCTTTTAGTCCTGAAGGCTTTGACGAGATTCATAAGAACAAACCCTTAATTCTTTTCCAGACTTTTTCGGTTACCCGATTTGCTGCCATCCGGTTTATTTTAAACTTGTTTTCCCTCTATTTTTCTTCTAGCTCATTTTCTGTTATTCACACTGTTCCAGGTTTTCTTGATACTGATAAAACCCAACATTCAAATATTATTTACTA
>DATMYS010000312.1:0-7414 GCA_035560835.1 Methanosarcina sp. | reverse complement strand
CAATAATACATGGAAAAAAGTCATACAGAGATTCAAGGGCTGAAAATCCGGAAAATGAGACGTGATGAAGCCGAATTCGTAATCCAAATGGAAGCCGGCGAAGGATGGATCCCTGGTATCCATGATGGGAAAATTTTTTATGATACCGATCCTGACGGTTTTTTTATTGCAGAAATTGAAGGAGAGCCCATAGGTTGTGTCTCTGCTGTTGCATATGACGATTCCTATGGTTTTCTTGGTCTCTATGTAGTTAAACCCGAATTCAGGGATAAAGGAATAGGAGTTAAATTAACTGAAAAATGCCTGGAAAGAATGGGAAACAGGAATATTGGGCTTGATGCGGTAGTGGAAAACGAAAAGAAGTACCAGGATTTTATGAATTTCAAGTCCTTTTACAGCAACCTGCGCTTTGAAGGAAAAGGTGGAGGAGAAGTTCCGGATGGACTTGTAAAAGTTTCAGATGTTCCCTTTGAAAGCCTGGTGGAATACGACAGGGAAATGTTTCCGGCTCCAAGACCTACCTTTCTAGAAAAATGGATTAATCAACCTGATTCTTCTGCCTTTGCAGCCGTTGAAGCCGGAAAGCTGAAAGGATACGGCGTTATAAGGAAGTGCCTGATCGGATACAAAATAGGCCCTCTTTTTGCCGATGACGCGATAACGGCAGAAAAAATCTTTCTGGCTCTCAAGGCCTCTATCCCAGATGAAGCTGTATTTGTTATAGATGTTCCGGAACCAAATAAAGAAGCACTGGAAATTACCAGAAAATATGGAATGGATATAGTATTTACAACTATCCGGATGTACAGTCGGGAAGAACCTGACATAAATCTTAAAAAGGTTTACGGTAGCACGACTTTGGAACTCGGGTGAAGGTTTCTAATATCGACCTGTGAAAATAGAATCAAAATTATTTTCCAAGAAACAGATCTGGAACTTGAGGCATTGCAAGCCACTGGGCAAATTTGTTATAGGTTTTACCAAGCATTTGTACAAGTTCTATGCCTTTTTCGGTTCCTTTTATTACCTTGTTATAATTAGAGTCAGGGTCACTCAGTTTTACGAGAAATCGATTCAATTTATTGAGAGGTTTAACTAATTTTTCCTTGTCAGAATTAGTGCTTAACTCGTCTAAGCTATCCTGAATTTTGTCCAGATAGCTATCGATTTTTGGATCTAAGTCTTCAAGTTCGTCTTTTAAATTGTCAAACTCGGTCTGAATCTGTGGCAAATCTATATTTAAATCGATATTGACATCTACGTTAATATTTGTTCTTTGTTCGGCTTTAACGGTTGAGTTTGCTTCTGAGTGAGCTTGTGGTTGATTTATTATAACTATTGGTTTGCCATAGATTTCATCACGCTCTTTAAGTCTTTCCTCTCTTTCCTTATAACCGTCTAACAATGAAGAAATTGATATTTGCTTGAAGCTCTGAATACATCGGAAGTCTTCTACATTTATCCTTTCAGCTTCTCGTAATTTTTCATATGAGTATCTTTGAGGACAATTTTCTGAACAATTACAAGGAACTTCTTGACTAATTCTGATCTTTTTTATATCACTGTTAATTTGATCAAGATAGTGACGGATCACTACCAGCGCTTCTCTTTTATTGTCACCTTTTATTCGGATTTCGATTTGTTTTTCATCAGGATTCATCTTTACTAACGCAAGTGAATTTTGAAGTTTCAACACAACTCCTTCTCTCCAGCAGAGAGGCAATCCATTTTCTTTTTTTTCTATGTCCTGATGCATACGTACAATAAAGCGAGTAATTATTCCTGGAGGTAAAAAGTACTCATAACAATAGTAAAAACAAAGATCATCTTTCTCATCCCATTTAAGATCGAAAGCATAAGATGGTAATAATTCAGGGACAAGATATTTGCTTTTATCCGAAAGTTCATATGCGAGTTCAAATTTATTCATTAATTCCATAAGTTGAGGGTAAATTTCTGGCGGATATGTTTCTTTGTCCCATATATGTTCTAATTCGCTGTGTAATAGTACACCTTCGCGATCGCGAACAGATTTTGTAGACAAAATACTGTAAAACGCTTCTGTAGCCCATTTAGGCTTTAAAATTACGATATTTTTTAGCCCAATTCTATCTTTAAAATGAAGAATCACTCCGAGTTGGTGCAAATACCAATCCAATAGACTAATATTTGCATCATCTAATCCTTCTGAAATACATATCTTATAAAGCTCGTCTTCTGTAATCCAGTTTCTTCCGAGATTTTCAAGCTTTTCCCGCACTCTATAATACGAATTCGGGAAACGTGATCTCATTAAAGGAAGGTTCCAAGCAGTTCCACTTATGCTTTCTTTTGTTCTATGAATTCCCGTTCCATCTATACTATCAATTTTCAGATAATCAGCAATGTTGAATTTGCTTTTTATATATTCTAAATTCAGATCGTCATCACTTTCATTCATCTTACTCATTATTAGGATTATTGGGCTGTCTTCTCCAAAAGCTTCTATCGTGTGTAACCAGTAATATATGGTATCATAATCCTTTGTCTTCCTCGCATTCCATACAAGCAGATATACCGAGCGCGTTGTCAGGAAAAATTGATGGGTCGCATGATAGATTTCCTGTCCTCCAAAATCCCAAATGTTCAGTTTGATTTTACTGTCTCCGGAGGGTGAAGAAGTGACCCATTCAGAGATATTAATTCCCTCGGTAATCTTATCTTCCACGAATTTATTTTTAATCAACCAGTTAGCAAGGCATGTTTTCCCAACTCCACCGTTGCCAACCAGTATCAATTTAGCTTCATTATTTTCTGTTGATTCTTTCAATTGTTTCAGATAAATGACAATCTGGATCGCACCCATAGAAACAATTTCAGGAGGAGGTGAAGTTAAGGGATTATCAGATAAGTTAAGTGCTCTAAGGTTTTTAAGTTCACCAATTTCGGTTGACAGTTGAGTCAATTGGTTATCTGATAAATAAAGTGTTCTAAGGTTTCTAAGTTCTCCAATTTCCGGTGGTAGTTGAGTTAGCTGATTTCGAGTTAAATTAAGTATTGTAAGGTTTCTAAGTTCTCCAATTTCCGGTGGTAGTTGAGTTAGCTGATTCCGAGTTAAATTCAGTATTGTAAGGTTTTTAAGTTCTTCAATTTCTGGAGGCAATTGAGTCAAACGATTATAAGATAAATCAAGTTCTGTAAGGTTTTTAAGTTCACTAATTTCGGGTGGCAATTGCGTGAGTAGGTTTTGAGATAAGCTAAGTTTTGCAAGGTTTTTAAGTTCTATGACTTCTGATGGCAGTTGAGTCAGCCTATAATGAGATAAATCAAGAAAATTTGTTTCAGAAGCTCTTCTAATAAGCTGCATCACCCGTTCATTTGTTATTGATCTGCCTCATTTACATACGTAGTAGCTATGGAAAATTTTCAATTTGTTTTTATTTCCTTTACACTTTAACTCCAAAAGCTTTTTCTTTTTATTCGAATATCACTATTGTCTCGTAGTAATCTGAACCCACAAAAGTCAAGCTCAAACCCCAAAACCCCAATTAACAATTAATACCACCTCTACAATTATTCTCTTCATGTCCCCCAAAGCCGGATGGCAGTTCTGGATAGACCGCGGAGGCACGTTTACTGATATCGTAGCCCGCAGCCCTGATGGAAAACTGATCACTCACAAGCTTCTTTCCGACGATCCGTGTCATTATAAAGATGCAGCTATGCACGGGATCCGGCAGATTCTCGGACTGCCCGGAAATGCGCCTCTGCCTGCTGAAATCATAGAATCCATAAAAATGGGAACAACAGTCGGCACAAATGCTCTTCTTGAGCGGAAAGGGGAACGGACTGTGCTTGTTATAAACAAGGGGTTCGGGGATGCTTTGAGAATCGGGTACCAGAACCGCCCGGATATTTTTGCTCAGAAAATCGAACTTCCGGAACAGCTTTATGAAAGGATTATCGAAGTGTCCGGAAGGGTCGGGGCTGATGGAAAAGAGCTTTTTCCCCTTGACCTTGAAAATGCAAAAAAAGCTCTTGAAGCGGCTTTCGAAGCCGGAATTCGCTCGGTTGCAATTGTACTTATGCATGCATACAGGTTTCCTGAGCATGAACTCAAACTCGGCAGGCTTGCCAGAGATATCGGTTTTACACAGGTGTCTCTTTCCCATCAGGCAAGCCCGTTAATTAAACTTGTAAGCAGGGGGGAAACAACCGTAGTAGATGCATATCTCTCTCCTGTGCTTCGCAGATACGTCAATATGGTGCAGGAATCACTGGAAGAAGGAAAGGAAGGAGAAGAAAGCGGGAATAAGGCAGAAAATAATAGCGCGAGAAGCGGGGATAAAAAAGAGACGGATATCAGGGATGAAAAAGGGGACGAAGTTAAGAGAAGTCCCAGGCTTATGTTTATGCAGTCCAGCGGAGGGCTTACGGATGCGGAAACTTTTCAGGGCAAGGACTGTATCCTGTCAGGTCCTGCCGGTGGGATTGTTGGAGCAGTCACAACCTCGGAAATGGCAGGGGCAAGAAAAATTATCACTTTCGATATGGGCGGCACATCTACGGATGTAGCCCAGTACAGCGGGGAATACGAGCGCAGCCTTGAAACCGAAATTGCTGGAGTGCGCCTGCGCTCGCCTATGATGCGCATCCATACAGTTGCAGCAGGCGGAGGTTCCATACTTCACTACGAGGGAGGCAGGTTCAGGGTAGGGCCGGATTCTGCTGGTTCGGATCCAGGGCCGGCGTGTTATCGAAAAGGAGGGCCGCTTACGGTTACCGACTGTAATGTCATGCTCGGAAAATTGCAGCCTGAGTTTTTCCCAAGAATTTTTGGGCCCAAATCCGACCAGCCTCTTGACTCCGAACTTGTACGCAGGAAATTCGAAAAGCTTGCAGAAAAGATTTCAGGAAAAGGCAAAAACGAAGGCAATATCCGGACACCTAAGCAGGTAGCCGAGGGCTTCCTTTCGGTTGCGGTCGAGAACATGGCCAATGCTATCAAGAAAATCTCAGTCCAGAGGGGATATAACATAAAGGAATACACTCTCTGCTGCTTCGGAGGAGCTGCTGCCCAGCACGCCTGCAGGGTTGCAGACAGCCTTGGGATCAAAACTATTTTCATTCATCCGTATGCAGGTGTACTCTCGGCATATGGCATGGGACTTGCTGACCAGAGGCTGATAAGAGAGTGCTATATAGGCAACGAACTCTCAGATGAATTGATAGAGAGTTTGAAAACAGTATTTTCCAGGCTTGAGCTCGAAGGCCACCTGCTCATGCTCGAACAGGGCGTGCAGGAGTCCCGAATTAATGTACTCTATAAGATGCATATGCGTTATGCAGGCTCGGATACGCAGCTTGTTATCGACTTTGCGGATACGGATGTTCTAAGGAAGGACTTTGAGAAATCCCACAGGAAACGTTTTGGATTCATAATGGAAGGTAAAGCCCTGATTGTTGAAGCGGTTTCTGTAGAGACCATTGGAATTAATGAAAGGGTTCTGGACCCTGTGCGTGAAATAGAAGAGAATCCTGTTTTCTCTCCTGTCACTACGGTACAGATGTACAACAATGGGGAGTTTCATGAGACCCCGGTTTTCCAGAGGGAGGAGCTTAAGCCCGGAACCTGCATAAGCGGGCCTGCGGTGCTTATCGAGAAAAACACAACCATTGTGCTAGAACCTGAATGGAAAGGCGCAATCACTGAACGCAATCACCTTTTCCTTAAACGGGAAATTCCACTTTCAACCTCTATTGCAATAGGGACCGATGTTGATCCTGTGATGCTCGAGATTTTCAATAACAGATTCATGTCAGTTGCCGAGCAGATGGGTTTTACCCTGCAAAACACGGCCCACTCGGTAAATATCAAAGAGAGACTGGATTTCTCCTGTGCCCTTTTTGATAGGCAGGGGAACTTAGTAGCAAATGCTCCCCATATTCCTGTGCACCTGGGCTCAATGGGAGAATGCGTAAAATCCCTTATCCGGACGCAATTACAGGAAATGCATGAAGGAGATGTATACTTGATCAACTCTCCTTATCACGGAGGAACTCATCTCCCTGATATCACGATTGTTACCCCTATGTTTGGAAATTCCGGAAAAATCCTATTCTATCTGGCTTCCAGAGGCCATCATGCTGATGTAGGAGGAATAAATCCCGGGTCTATGCCTCCGAATAGCAGGACCATTCTGGAAGAAGGGGTGCTTAGCGAGGGCATGAAAATTGTAAAACAGGGCCGTTTTTGTGAAGAAAAACTGAAGGTGTGGCTGGGATCGGGAAAATACCCTGCAAGAAACCCTGACCAGAATCTTGCCGATATCCGTGCCCAGATTGCAGCAAATGAAAAGGGACTGTCCGAACTGTGCAGGATGGTGGAAGAATTTTCCCTTGAAACAGTTGAAGCTTACATGGGACATGTGCAGGACAATGCTGAGGAAGAGGTCAGAAGAGTTATTGACAGGCTTGCAGACGGGGAATTCGCATATTCACTCGATGACGGGAACGTAATTAAAGTGAGGGTTACGATTGACCGCAAAAATCGGGACGCTAGAATCGATTTTACCGGGACTTCCCCACAGCTTTCAAGTAATTTCAATTCTCCGGCATCGGTTTGCATAGCTGCTGTACTTTACGCTTTCAGGACGCTTGTAAAAAGCGATATTCCCCTGAATGCGGGGTGCCTGAGGCCACTTGAAATTATCATTCCGGAAGGCTCCCTGCTCAGGCCAGAGTCACCTGCTGCTGTTGTTGCAGGCAATGTTGAAACCTCGCAGTACATTGTTGATGCCCTTTTCGGAGCCCTTGGCACGCTTGCAGCTTCTCAGGGTACGATGAATAATTTCACCTTCGGAAATGCTGATTTCCAGTATTATGAGACCGTTTGCGGAGGTTCAGGAGCAGGCCCGGGATTTTCAGGAACAGATGCTGTGCACACGCATATGACCAACTCCAGGATTACCGATCCGGAAATTCTTGAAACAAGGTTTCCAGTTTTACTTGAGGAATTTTCCATCCGGGAAGGAAGCGGTGGAGACGGCAAATTCAGAGGGGGAAACGGCGTTGTCCGAAAGATCAGGTTCCTGAAAGACATGAGTGCTGCCATTCTTTCAAGCCATAGGAAACTCCCTCCTTTCGGGCTCAAAGGCGGAATGCCTGGAGAATGTGGAAAAAATTCTATTTTCCTGAGGGACGGCAGTATTCTCGAAATTGGAGGCAAGGCAGAAATTGAGCTTAATTCCGGGGAGCTTTTTGTAATCGAAACGCCGGGAGGGGGAGGATATGGTGAGAAAGAAAACCTCTAAGCCTGAAAAGTAAATTAAAATAAAACGGCAGAAAAATAAGAAGAACATTAAATTAATTAAATGAAAGAAAAATAAATATAATGAAATAAAAAATTAAGGTCGTGTCCCTGAATTATTGATCA
>DATMYS010000311.1:0-6999 GCA_035560835.1 Methanosarcina sp. | reverse complement strand
AGGATACAGTCTATATAATTTTGTGTTTCTTTATTGTGTAGGTGCATACATAAAAAAATATGATCTTCAAATTAAGAATCTGATCTATTTCTTATTTGGGTACTTCATATGTAGCTTTTTAATATTCTCTGGAGTAATATTCCTTAGAACGTTTTCTGGAGCGCCCGAATACTTTTTTTCCGATCCCTGGAACTATAATTTTATTTTTGTAGAACTGGGAGCCATTTGCTTTTTTATGGTATTCAAAAACATCAAAATACAATCCCCAAAAATAAATTTTATAGCAGCATCTGTTTTCGGCATATATCTGATATCAAACCATCCGTTTGTACTAGATGTGTTATACTCCAAGATCCTGCACTGTGCTGATTATTATTACAGCCCTTTTTTTATTCGTCATATGCTATTTTCAGGAATCTGTGTTTTAGTCTCGTGTTTGGTCATCGATTTCTTTAGACAGAGTCTATTTATCATAATACATAAACTCGTCCCAAAACCAATCTTGATCTCACTCAACAAGATTTTCGGGACCATTTTTCAGGATCAAAAACTCGATTGACTATTCCAAATTCGGAATTCTGAGAAGTATTTTTGATTTTTGGTATCGATTACATTGAAAGATATTTCTAAAGTGCGCGAGAAATGTTTCCTTTTCTTTGGCATGAAAGTGCTTTCAAGTACTTTCATTTATTTGTACCTGTTATTCGAATAATTTCATGTTCTTTTTTAGGATTTTTTCCTCTCGCAGAAACCTTAGTAGAGATCTTCACTGGAACTCTCTTTGTTTTCAATACATTTTAAGGCTTCAAGTTTCCTTTTCGCATCTGCCATTTCGGGATAGAGGCGCAGGATTTCATTGAAGGTGTTTATGGCTTCGGTATACCTTCCGAGTTTTCCGAGGATAACTCCTCTGTAATTCATAGACTGTACATCGTGGGGTCTTATCCTGAGCAGCCTGTCAAAGGTTCTAAGGGCATCCTCATATTCTTCCATTTTTGCAAGAGAGATCCCTAGATATTTCAGGGACTGCTCGTGCCAGGGGTTAAGGGCAAGGGCTTCGCCAAAGGCCCGGCAGGCAGTTTCATAGAGTTTCTGTTTGAAACAGACAACCCCTACACTATAAATTGCCTTGATGTTCTCAGGGTCTTTTTCCAGTGCAAGATCAAAGGCTTTTAGGGCTTCCCTGTACATTTCAAGCTTGCAGAAGGCGATTCCTTTGCAGTTCAGGACGTCGATATTCTCAGGAGAAATGTCAAGGATGCGGTCAAAATAGCCAATAGATTCCTGCAGCCGACCAAGCTTGATAAGGGTGGTGGCTGCGTTGTACAGGGCTTCTTCATTCTCCGGATTGAAAAGGGCAGCTTTTTCAAAGACTTTCAGCGCCGTCTCCGGGCTTTCGAGTTCCAACAGGCAGAGCCCGAGGTAGTTCAGACTTTCAGGGTCTTCGGGTGAAGCTTCCAGCAGCATTCCAAAGGCCTCGGCTGCAGCTTCATATTCCCCAAGATTGAAAAGAACAAGCCCACTATAATAGAGGGCTTCTCTATGCGCCGGGTCCTGCTGTAGAATTATATCAAAAGCTTCAAGGGCTTTTTCATACTCCTGAAGCTCCATTCTGGCAATCCCTAGCCTGTAACAGGCTTCAACAGAGTCCGAAAAATCAGGGGCGGACAGGAGCAACCTTTCGAGGTCCTGAGCCGCTTCCTCAAAGTGCTGGAGATTGAAACTGGCTGCTGACCGGCTGTAGAGAGCGTTTACGTTCCCAGGGTTCAGAGTTAGAACGGAACTGAAAGCCTGGCTGGCTTCCTCATACATATTCAATCTTAAAAGGGAAAGTCCAATCTGTTCCCAGGCAGCTTCCAGGGTTGGATCGAGTTCTACGGCCTTTTCAAAAGCTTCAACGGCTTGCCCATCCTGATCATTCCCCCTTAGAGCAAGCCCTGCTACATACCAGAGGTCTGCAGCCTCGGGTTTTACTTCGAGGATTTTTTCAAAAATGTCAAGTGCGGCTTCATAGCTTTCCAGTTTGATCTGTGAAAGCCCCATTTTCGTCCAGGCATCTTCGATTTCATTGTTGTTTAACTTATCTTTTAATCTGAATTTATCTTTTAATTCGTGACCTTCTTTCTGTTTTTCCCTCTTAATTTCGCCCAGAATTAATTCGTTAATTTCTTCAGGAGTTTCTGTCTGATCTCCCAGGGTAGCCTGTTCGAAGGACTCCAGGGCTTGAGCATAGTACTCAAGAGAAAAGAGAGCGAGCCCTCTTCTGTACCAGGCTTTTTCAAAGTCAGGATAAAGGGAAAGAAGTTCTGAATATATTTCAAGAGCTTCCTCAGGTCTGCCGAGCTCCTGAAGCACAACCCCTTTACAGTAAAGGGGTTCTTTTGAAGCCGATTCGCTTGCTGTAAGTTTTCCAAGCGGTAGCAGAGCTTCTTCATACCTTCCAAGCTCTATCAGAGAGAATGCGAACTTTTCGAGGAGTTCTTCAAAAGCCTTGGAGTTCTCAAAAGCCGGAATTTCTCCTGCGATTTCCTTTTCGTTCTCTTCCCCAATATCTTCATTGTCTTTTATATTAAAGTTCTCAGCTGCAAGTTCGAGAAGGGTGTCAACCGTAGAAACCATTTCTTCTGGCTTTCCAAGCTCGAAAAGGGCCAAGGATTTTTTGTACAGAAGTTCGAGATCGGTTGCTCCGGCATTAAGGGTAGTATCAAAGGCTTCGACGGCTTTTTCATATTCTCTGTTCTCGAAATAAGAGATTCCTGTATAATAAGAAATTTCGGGTTGCTGGCAGCCGAGGTCAAGAGCGTTTTCAAAAGATTTTACGGCTTCTTCAAAGTTCCCAAGACTGAAGAAAGCAATACCTCTACAGTAATGCAGATCTTCCTTTTTCGAGCAATATTCTAGTGCCGTTTTAAAAGCTTCAACGGCCTCCTGATATTCCTCAAGCTCGAAGTGAGTATAAGCTTTCTGCTCAAGGGCGTAGGTACAATCGGGCTTCAGTTTAAGGACAGAGTCAAAAATAGTCGAAGCCCTCTTTACTTCTCCAAGAGCTTTCAAAGCAACTCCTTGCCTGAAAAGGACGGTTTTTCGCTCTGGATTCTTCTTCAAAACCCGATCAAAGAGTTCAAGGGCTTCCTCATAAAACCCCTGCTTGAAGCAGGCTGTGCTCAGGTGTGCAAGAGCTTCGGTATCGGATGGTTTTCTTTTAAGGACTTCCCTGAAACCTGAAGCTGATTCTTCATATCTTCCTGACCGCAGTAAAGCGAGGCTTTTCATATAAAGGGCATCAAAGTTTTCAGAATCTATTTTAAGTGCGGCTTCAAAAACCCTTCTAGCTTCCTCAAAGTTCCCAAGTTCGAGACAGGAAACCCCCAACTGGTAACAGGCATCCTGATAAGCAGGTTCGAGCTCAAGGACTTTCTCAAAGTCTTTTATTGCCTCCTCATGCTGCTTCAGCTTTGAATGGGATATGCCTTTCAAATACCAGGCCTCTACAAACAGGGGATTCTCTTCGGTAAACCTTGAAAATACCTCAAGCGCTTTTTCGTAATCTTCCAGCCTGATAAGCACAAGCCCTTTCCAGTAGAACGCAGAGAACTTTTCTTCAGAATTATTTTGTTTATATAAGTTTTGTTCAGAGTTAGTTTGTTCAGATAAGTTTCGTCCAGATATACTTTTTTTAGAAAAATTTTGTTCAGATAAGTTTTGTTCAGATAAGTTTTGTTCAGGTGAGTTTTGTCCAGATGAGTTCTGTTCAGGGCAGTATACAAAAGAGCCTTTCTCTGAGCCCCCACTTACTTCTTCAAAAAGAGAAAGGGCTTTATCGTACTCTCCATATTCGAAACTGACGATCCCCAGCTCAAACTTTACTTCTTTGTTGCCAGGGTCAAGTTCCAGTATTCTGGACAGGGCTTCAGCTCCGGATTCAGACTTCTTTAACTGCAGAAGGCAAAGAGCCTTTTTATGGAGCGCAGAAAGGTTCTCCGTATTTCTTTCAAGTACAGCTTCAAGAACATCCAGCGCAACTTCATATTGTTCGGTTTCAAATAGACAGAGGGCCCTGTACTCTAGTGCTTCCTCCATATCAGGATTAAGGTGAACTGCGGACTCAAAGGCACACGCTGCTTCCTCTAGCATGTTTATTCTATACAGGCTAAGGCCTTTGTAGTACCAGAGAATGTCGGAATCCGGCTTTTCTTCAAGAGCGCTCTCAAAGGTTTCAAGGGCAGGAAGGTACCTTTCAAGCTGCATCTGCGCAAATCCCTTGTAAGTTTGTGCGTCCTCGTAATCAGGATTCTTTGTCTCATCACATGCGGGGTTATTTATGTCATCACTATTGAGATTTTTTAACTTCTCATAATCAGAGTTATCTATCTCTTTATAATTTAGATTTTTTACAATTACTTCATCAAAAGCTCTTATAGCCTCTTCAAAGAGTTCCAGTTTTATCAGGGCAAGCCCTTTTCTATACCAGGCTTCTCTGGATTCCGGCTTTTCAACGAGCGCCTGATCAAAAGCCTGAAGTGCAGTCTCATACTTTCCGATTTCCATTGCAAATTTTCCTTTCCTGCACTGGATTTCCGGATCTTCGGGATTTTTAGCAGCCAGTTTTTCAAAGGTTTCAAGGGCTTCTTCCTGATTTCCTAGCTCCATCTGGGCAGCTGCAAGGCTATATAATAAATCGGGATAATCTGGATTAAGAGACAGGACTTTTTCAAAGCATTCCAGGGCAGTTTCCGTTCTTCCGAGCTTTAGCAGGGTTGTTCCCCTGTTGTAAATGGAATCAAGGTCTTCAGGGTTGGTTTTAAGAATTTCGGCAAAGGCTTCGCTGGCTTTTTCATATTCGTTGGCAGCCAGTAAAATCAACCCTTTACTCCTCCAGGCGTCCTCAAAGTCAGGCTTGAGGCTTACAGCTTTTTCAAAAGCCTCAATGGCTTCTTCCGTTCTTCCAAGCTTTCCGAACACTATTCCTTTATTATTCCAGCCTTTCTCAAGATACGGGTTCAACCGCAGACCTTCTTCAAAGGCTTCGAGGGCTTCTTCATATCGTTCCATGGAATAGAGTGCAAAGCCCTTATTCATCCAGCAGGCTTCATTATCGGGTTTGAGTTCTGCAACTTTTTCAAGAGCTTTCAGGGCGGGCTCGAATTTTCCGCTGTCAAGGAGAATTAGTCCTTTCTGGAGCCAGAGCCCGTAATTTTCGGTTTCTTCTTCAAGGCTCTGTGTAAGAGATTCAAGAGCCTCTTCAATACGGCCTAACTTGATCAGCATAGTCCCTCTGAGCTTTTGGGCCTTAATAAAGCCTGGGTTATGTTCAAGCATGGAATCGAAGGCTTTGAGGGCTTCTTTATATTTCCCTTCTTTGGCAAGCAAACGTCCCTGCTGGTACAGGGCATCTTGGTATGTAGGATCCATTTCGGCAATTCTGGAAAAAGCCTGTGTAGCTTCCCCAAAACGTTGCAGTTTCACGAGAGCAAGAGCCCTGTTGTACCACATTTCCTTCAATTCCGGATAAATCTCAAGCACAGAGTCAAAAGCTTCAATGGCTTCTTCATAGATCTCAAGCTTCATCAGAACAAGGCACTTGTAATTCCAGGCTTCGAAATAAGTTGGGTCCAGTCTGATAGCTTCTTCGAAAGCTTCTATTGCATCATTGAGCCTGAGTAGTTGGATAAGAGCAAGGCCTTTCTTAAGCCAGATTTCTTTATTTCCTGAATTTATTTTCAAAATTCTCGAAAAAGTTTTCTCGGCATCCTCATAACGGGAAAGTTCGTTTAAAAGAATACCTTTTTGATAGAGAGCAGTCTCGTTGACAGGGAATTTTCTTAAAAATGCATCCACGCATTCCAGAGCTTCTTCATTCTTCCCCAGCTTTATCAGCGAAAAATATTTTTGTTTCCAGGCATCCTTATGCCTGGGGTTTTCCCGAATCAGGGAATCAAAGCATTCCAGTGCTTCTCCATATTTCTCAAGTTTTGCAAGAACCAGGCCTTTTGCATACCAAGCATCTGCATTTTTCGGGTTAGTCTCAAGTGCATGCCCAAAACATTCCAGTGCTTCTTCGTAGCTGCCAGTTTTTCCAGTTACTGTCCCTCGGGCATACCAGGCAATTCCGCATTCTGGATCAAGCTCAAGTGCTTTCTCAAAACAAAGAATTGAAGCCTCAGTTTTTTCCAGTTCGGCAAACGCTAGTCCTTTCTGGCACCAAATTTTTGGATTTTCGGGATTTATTTCAAGTGCGTTGTCATAGGCTTCGAGAGCTGCTTCAAACTTTCCAAGGGTGGCCAGAGTAATTCCTTTTTTGTAGAGAGCATCGAAGTTTCCGGGCTCGAAGTGCAGGACATGATCAAAGGAGTCGAGGGCTTCTTCTGGTTTTTTCATTTTTAGCAGGGCAAGTCCTCTGTTAAAAAGAGCTCCTGTGTGACCTGGATTTTTGTCTACAATCTTGTTGAAAACGTTAATTGATTTTTCGTACCTTTTTTGTTTAATCAGGCCAAGTCCTCTTTGAAAAGTTTCATCGTGATTGATAACCAACTCCTCCGATCTTTTTTTCTAATTCTCCTAACTCTATTCCTGCACTTTCCCGATTCTATTCTTGCTCTTTCCTGATTATATTCCTGTGTTTTTCTAATCTTATTCCTGCAAGCTCAAAGACCTGAAATTTTAATATTACTCTTTTTTATCAGACCTTAATAATATTTTGCTCTGTCTTCTCCGACCTACGAGTTTTTGCGAGATTTTGCTTCTCACTCGCCACTTAAACTCCTTTCAAATATGTTAACGATTTATCGGTGTTAACTGTTATATTTAGTACTACACCCAATCAGAAGTCTATTATCATTGTTAATTTTTGTTTAGAATCTAATTTCCTAGCATTATATATAAACGATCCTCAATAATTGAGCGTGGGAGAATAATTTTTAGTCTATTTTAAAAACGTCTTTTTGAAGATGTCCTCAATGAATTTCACAAGCAGATTCATTGGTCATCGGTTAAGGAAAA
>DATMYS010000310.1:0-5781 GCA_035560835.1 Methanosarcina sp. | reverse complement strand
TCCGCGCTCATTCCTCTTCCTCCAATTCTGCGGGTAAACTGGCTTCAAGCTCCTCGATAGTGGGCAGGCAGGTGTCCAGAGGTTCGGGCAGAGCACGGACGAGCTGGTATTCTGCCACGCCCATTGGTTTATCCATGCCTGAAAGGGCATATTCGGCAATGAGGCGTTTCTTGGTCTTGCAGAGCAGAAGGCCGATGGTGGGTCTGTCGTCCGGTGCCCGGATCTGTGCATCCACTGCGGAAAGGTAAAAATTGAGCTGTCCTACATGTTCGGGTTTGAAGGCACCGGCTTTGAGCTCAACTACAATGTAGCATTTCAGGCGCGTATGGTAAAAAAGCAGGTCCATAAAGAACTCATCCCCTTCCACTTCCAGCCTGACCTGGCGTCCGACAAAGGCAAAACCGGCACCCAGCTCCAGCAAGAAATGGGTGATATGCCGAATTAGGGCATTCTCAATATCACGCTCATGCGCCTCATCCCCAAGACCGAGAAAGTCGAAGTGGTACGGATCTTTGAGGATCTGGGTGGCAAGGCCTGCCTGTGGCGATTCAAGCCGTTTCTGGAAGTTATTAATAGCAGCACCCTGGCGGAGATGGAGCTGGTTCTTGATCTGCATTTCCAGCGCTTCGCGTGACCAGGCTTGCTGGATAGCTTCCCTGGCATACCACTCCTGTAACGTGGGAGTCTCCAATTTGGTCAGCAGGGTGATTATGTGGAACCAGGGCAATTGGTCAGCAGATTGCTGACCAAATTTAAGGTCAGGACAATTCTGGGCAAAGAACCTCATGTATTTGAGATTGCTGGCCGACAAGCCTTTCATATCCGGAAAAGCCTCACGCAGGTCAATCGAGAGCCGCTCGATCACTTTGGCACCCCATCCCTGTTGGCTCTGTCGGTCAAGGATATCACGGCCTATGTCATGATAGAGGCGGATCTGCTCTTCATTGGCAGCCAGCAAGATACGTTGTCTTGCACCTGCGATCCGCTGTTTAAGGCTGGAAAGCCAGAACCCATAGTCCGAGGGTAAAATACTTGTATTTCTGCTCATAATTTGAACCCCATCCTTTCTAGGTGCCGGTTGACTTTTGCTTCCAGTTCAGCCACACGGTTGGTCATCTGTGGCACTGGGGTCTCGTAGCGTTCGGCTAGCTCTTTCACGCGCTGAGTAAGGGACTGGCTGATCCGGTCCATTTCTCCATGAATGGCTGTATCAAGCGCAGAGAGCCATTTGTCTTCTACGACCAGCGTTTTGACGTTATCCTCAGTCAGTCTGGGGTAGTAATAACAGGCTTTTGAATCAAGTAGGGACTCGGCTTCCTTAAGACGTTTCTTCAAGTCTGCTTCTTTATTGGCGAGTTTCAGCCAGTCGTTGAGGACAGCAACTTCGTCCTTTGCTTCACTATCTCCTTTTATATCCTTCAGGCGTGCAGCGACATTGGCCTTATTCACCTTATCAAGTTCAGAAAATGCACCTTCTTCGCCGCCCTGTTCCTCTTCCAGCTCTGTCATGCTGGCGGTAATGCTTTCTAGGTCAGCGGTGAGCTTATTGATAGACTCCTGCTCTTTGGCGAAGAAACGAGCTACTATGAGATATTTTGGCACGAGGTCGCAGGTCCAGCCCTTATCCTTCTCTCTTCCCTTCTTGTCTTTCTCGATAATACGATAGGTTTCAGCCTTCCATCCATCTGCTGAGATGAGATAGCAGTCATCCTGCATCGTTTCCTCCCAGTAATCCATCAGGTGTTGATAGATATCGTATTTATCGATGAGAGGCTTGCCTTCATAGTGAGCGAGCAGGTCTTCTGCCAGCGTGGCTATAATCTCTTTTGGATGGCAGCCTACCTGCAATTGTCGGAGCATAGCAGAACTCTTAGTGCGCCAGGCAGTGAAATGTGCATTCATATCGGCTGTGAAAGCTGCAAACTGGGGATGCTCGTAAATAGTGGATTTGATAGCTGCCTTGTCAACGGCAAGCTCCATATAGCCGGGGCGTTTCTCTTTAAACAGGGTCTGCCGAAGCTGCGGACAGACGTTCCAGTAACTCTCAAGGGCGTCCACATCAGCAGAAGGAATGCCTCCATGCAGATGTCCCTGAATATCCTGCAGGTCCTCAGCCTGCTGGTTGTCGATATAGCGCGGAAGGTTGAGGTTGAATTCGTTCTTCTCGATCTCTTCAAAACTGACCATCCGCGAGTATTTCGGAACCTCAGCCTGGTTAGTGAAAACATCTACAATCTTGCGGATATCCTGAGAACGGAGGCGGTTCTTTGGACCATCCTTCATGAACCCCGCACTGGCGTCGATCATAAAGATACCTTTGCGGGTTTGAGCTTTCTCTTTGTCGATAACAACGATACAGGCTGGAATACCAGTACCATAGAAAAGGTTGGCTGGCAGGCCGATAATCCCATTGATGTAGCCCTTACGCACAAGGGCACGGCGGATATCGCCCTCGGAATTGCCGCGGAACAGCACGCCGTGAGGCAGAATGCACGCTCCTTTGCCTGTGCTCTTGAGTGAACGGACAATATGCAGCAGATAAGCGTAATCTCCCTGCTTGGCAGGCGGAACCCCAAAAGGCTTGAAACGCTCGTAAGGGTCTTTAAGGGGGTCTAGTCCAGTGCTCCATCGCTTGTCACTGAATGGGGGATTGGCGACAACATAATCAAAAGTCTTGAGCGTTTCACCATCCTTGAACTTGGGATCTGTCAGGGTATTGCTCTGCACGATAAGCGCTTCAGGGCTATTATGCAGGATCATATTCATGCGGGCAAGACCGGATGTGGCTGCGTCTTTTTCCTGGCCGTAGAGCGTTATCTTGGTTCTTGCCTCGTCTGCGACCTTCAAAAGCAGCGAACCGGAACCACATGTAGGATCGTAGGCTGTAGTGGAGCTTGTCGTATTGGCCTGGCGGATTCCAAGTATCCGTGCTATAATTCGACTGACTTCGGCAGGGGTATAGAATTGACCTTTGCTTTTGCCACTCTCAGTTGCGAAATGACGCATAAGGTATTCGTAAGCGTCACCCAAGATATCGTCACCTTCGGCACGATTCTTCGAGAAATCGAGGGCAGGATTCTCGAAAATAGCAACGAGGTTAGTAAGCCTTTCGACCTGCTCCTTACCGCTTCCGAGCTTGGTAGCGTCGTTGAAGTCCGGCATGTCGGACAACTTATTTGCATTGACCAGCGGACCAATGATTTTTTTGTTGATCTGGTCGCCGATATCTGATTTGCCTTTGAGCGCAACCATATCCTTGAAGCTTGCACCCTCAGGGATGGTAATAGGGGCAAAAGGTACACCAGCGTATTTGTCGCTGATGTATTTGATAAACAATAGAACGAGTACGTAGTCCTTGTACTGGCTGGCATCCATTCCGCCACGCAGTTCGTCACAACTGGACCAGAGAGAGGAGTAGAGTTCGGATTTTTTGAGAGCCATTTTATGCAAACCTTGAGTTATTCAATTGTTACCTCGCATCGAATTATCGTTGTTATCGAGGATCAATAGGGTTTCCCTTCTTCGCGGGTCACCAGTGAACGTATAAGTGTTATAATAAGAAGTCTGCTCCGTAGTCTTCCTAGAGTTTTCCGAGAGTATTTCGGTTAGCCCTTGACCTTACTGTTTTCAGGATCTTCTATTCAAGTATGTATAGTAACCGTTTTAACTTTTTCTTTATTTACCGATTTGTGCTGTGATTATACCAAAAAGGAATAACCAAAATTCTTTACTCGACCTTTTAGAATGTCCTGTAAACATTAGAATAAAATTTAAATAGAACCGAAACTGATACTATTGTGCAGACCCAATCGGCTAGGGTCTTCTTTCACAATTGGAACAGGCTTTCATCACACCTGTTCTATCTCAAGCCTGGGCGGGCATGTTTCACCCGCCCATCTACTTCTTGCGTTTTTAAAACTGCTTGCAACCATTGAAACCTCAGAAGAGAAAATAGTATGTTAGGTACTGTATAACCTACAAATATTTTCCTAATAGGACTTACGCATTTGAACTAAAAAATCAGTATTCTTTAAACCTTCAACTATCTAAAACATACACTTAACCGCAATGTCTATTGTGCTTGATTTTGTACTTCAAGTGCGTAAATCCTATGTAATAGAGAGAAGAATGGTATCTCTGTGCGTAAAATTCAATTTCGGTTTTACGCGACTAAGGATGTGATCTACATGAGTAAGGAAGCACCTAATCAGAAAAATATCATATTTGACGAAATCGTTGTTGAGAGACGGTCTAATCGGCGGTTCTGGCAGGAATTCCCGGCAAAAGAAGACATCAAGAGAATCATTGACGCTGGTCTTCATGCTCCTTTTGCTGCTGCAGCTGTGGGTAGCACAAATGATTATTTCCGGAAATTTTTCGTCCTAAAAATGGGTTCAAAATGTATGACAATCGCAGCTTCCCTCATCTTTGAAGAGGTCTCGACAATGGTTTCCAAACTTGAAATCGCTATGGAGAATGACCCGCAGCTCCGTGAAAAAGCCATTGGGTTTGCAAACCGGCTTGCAATGATCAATAAAATAGGGAAGGTTCCTGGTGTTGGCACAGCTCCATACTTTATCGTCGTAGCCGAGAAGAAAGGTTTTCCTGCGGTAGAGCAGCAGTCTCTAGCACACTGTCTTGAGAACATGTGGTTGAAAGCAACAGCTCTTAACCTTGGATTCCAGTTGGTTTCTGCGACAGCTCAAATGGCTGACAATCCAGAATTCTGTGCAATGCTCGGGATCAATCCAGGTGAATGGGCACTTAATGGATGTGCAGTGGGATATCCAGCCGATGAATCGTCCCCTTCTATCCTTCCTTCAGTCGATGAGGTCACACGTTGGCTGGAATGAAAATCAAATTTACGCTGGCGTATCCTTCATTCTCTGAGAAGCCTGTGTCCCTACAAGCGGCTTAAGTGCCAGAGATAGCAAAATCAACTATGTTTTTATTTCGATAGCTTATATTTAGCCTCAAAAACCATGTGGCTTTGGTGGCACTATGCATAAAACCTTCAGAGAATTTAACGGTAAAACCTTCATGATCAATGAATTAAGAGCCTATCCGAAAAGTCAGTAATGCATGTTGAAAACTCACATTAGGTCTATAATATCAGTGTATCCGTTCCGGTTTTGGGTATTGCATATCGTAAAAGTTATAGCAGGTAACCACTTTTCGGATGGGCTCTAAGCGGTTTGTCCCTATGAAGCTGAAACGTCACGGATTCCACGCAGTTGATGAGCTCCTCAACGACAAACACAGGTTTTTCAGAGAGAAAATATAATACTTTAAGAAAAAAATAAAGCAGAAAATAATAATTAGTCTCCCATTATGTCAATATATAGGCATATAGCACAATGTTCCATGGCTGAAAATATCGAATTTTTTTCTTGCGGTCAACTTCCATCTATCTATTAGTCTTCTAACTATATAAAAAATATAATGGTAAACAGTATAAGAAATTTTAGTAGCTTCCAGTTAACAATGTTTTCGATTTTTAAAAGCTTGTCACTTGGAGAACCTGATTTTGGATTAACTCAAGCTTATAGTTAAGATTACACTATTGCATCATATCTAATGAGTAAAAAAGACATCATAAGCTCACCCCAAAACTAATTTTATTCCCAAACCCATAAAGTTCCAAAACTATTTCATGATCTAAAAATTGGTTGATTATTCGGAGTCCGGAATTTTGAGAAGTTATTTTGAGTTTTGGGATAAGCCCTAGAGTAATAAGCAGTCATAAAATAAAACTGCCATCTACCTCATAAGTTACTGACA
>DATMYS010000309.1:0-4644 GCA_035560835.1 Methanosarcina sp. | reverse complement strand
GCACTTATACAGATAAAGGGGGTTATAGTATATGCATATTTATAGGGGGGTGGGTTGGGTTTGTTTTCAGCCCTTACACTTGGTCTTAATTCTCTAATCTCTGATCCTATTAGCATAGTATCTTCGTCATCTCAACTTACCGATAGGTTGCTCAGGCATGAATTTACTGTCTTAATTCCAGTTCAGAACGAGGAAACTTCCATTGGAAGCAAAGTCTTGATTGCGGCAAGTTACGCGGACCGTGTACTTGTTCTTGATGAAGGTTCTACCGATCGAACTATGGAAGTAGCTACTTTGGGGGGGGCACGAGTTGTTCCTGTCTCCGGTGGGGAGGAGGCATTATTTGATGTCCTCTACAAGGCATCTCTTGATTCTGAACTTTTAGTTCTTATCTATCCCGAATGCATGCAGGACATAGATCTGCTTTCACATGTCCTTGAGCCTTTAAGACACGGGTCTGACCTATCTGTGGGTTCGTGGCCCTGCCGTATTTCCTGTGAGCAGGAAACAGTAATGCTCTTCAATGGAAAAAGCACCTTTAAGGAAAAAATAGGCTTTTTTGCAATAACCGCAGACTCACTGCAGAAAATCAGTTCAGGCAAAGAGCATTTAACTTTAAAATCCTTGCTTTCTGCAGCAAAAACCGAAGGCCTTACGGTTAACTACCTTAGTTTTGATGTGGATCCTATATACAGGAAGCTTGAGAGCACCCGTATAGGAGTTGTTGTGCCTGCTTATAATGAGGAATTACTTATAGGCGAAACTCTAAGTGGTATCCCTGAATATGTGGACCGAATTTATGTAATCGATGACGGTAGTATAGATCGGACAGGTGAAATTGTAAAAAAGTTCGGAGATTCCAGGATCGTGTATTTACGCCATGAAATAAATAAAGGAGTCGGTGCAGGAATAATTGATGGGTATAAACTTGCCCTGAAAGACGAGATGGATATCATTGCGGTTATGGCCGGAGATAATCAAATGGATCCTACTCAGCTTCCCAGGTTAATCTTTCCAATCATTGAGGGAAGAGCTGATTATACAAAGGGCAACAGATTACTCACTGATGATTTTAGGACCGGAATGAGCAAATGGAGATCTCTTGGAAACCTTCTCCTCAGCTTTATCACAAAAATAGGAAGTGGTTACTGGCAGGTTATGGATCCTCAAAACGGATATACAGCTATTTCTAGGCAGGCCCTGGAGGTTATTGATCTGGATTCAATCTATCCTTATTATGGTTATTGTAACGATCTATTGATCAAGCTTAATGCCTTTGGAATGAGAGTTATGGATGTGGTAATGCCCGCGCGTTACGGTAGAGAGAGATCGAAAATTCGATACAGCAAGTTTATCCGTAAAGTAGCTCCCATGATCTTTCGGGGCTTTCTATGGAGGCTGAGAGTCAAATATATGGTACTGGACTTCCATCCACTTGTACTATTTTATTTCCTTGGAATGATTGCCTTGCCTGTGGGTGTTCTTTTAGGACTGTGGGGCTTTTTTCAGATCTTGTTGCAAAATCCTCTCCCCTCCTATTACCCTCTGCTTGGTTTCCTTGTAATGGGCACGGGGCTTCAGATGCTTCTTTTCGGAATGCTTTTCGATATGCAGGTAGAAAAGAAAAGGAATGAAAGAGTGGGACTTGCTCGTTAAGGCCTGGAATATCATTCTTCCATATTTTTTGTTTTAACTTTTCCAGTTCTTTTTCGTCCATTGCCCTTTGAATTCATTTTTTTCCGTTTATTACCCCCGTGATTCCATCTTTTTCTTTCATTATCCCTTAACTCCATCTTTCTCTTTCATTGCCCTTTTGTTCCTTCAGAATTCTTTTTACTTAGTCTTTTTTAAACAGTTTACAGCAAAAACAGCTCTTATCCCAATCCTCAGAATTTCAGCGATGAAAGTCTGTGAGAACTCAGGGTCAAAGGACTTTTCGAACATTCCTATATGTACTCAAGTCCAGTGTAGTCTATGGAATCTCTGGGAAAACTTGATCCGAAGAGAAGCCAGAAGAAAGTTCTAGACTGAGCCCGCACTTGATCCTCCCGAAGATGAAGAAAGGAACCTGAAGCAAGAGCAAAGCCTTTATTACAATCTTCATTTTTTCGTACAGGCATGCCCCTATCGGGGCAAGAAAAATAGAAACCAAGATTGTATGACCTATAATGCGTCGGTTTGCAAGGATAGGAAAAAAGGTGTTTCTCCTACAGTTTTGTCTATCAAGTCAGGCAGGAGAGCTCCAATAGCGAGATATCCCAGATTTACCAGAATTCTCAAAAGGGTATGAATATCCTAAACACTAAAAGTAACCCCCGCGTAATCCCCAGATATCCAAAGAGTAACATCAAAAAATTAAAGAGTTCTCCGTTTATGTCGAGCTCATCCCAAAACCAGCTTTATACTCAAAATTGATAAGAGTTTCAGAACGATTTCCCGTGATCAGAAACTCATTGATTATTCTTAATTCCATATTTGGAGAAGCAGTTTTGAGTTGCGGGATAGGCTCATCTAATATTGCCCTCTTCTTCATGAATCAAATTATTCCAGAATAATTTTTTCGACATTCATGTATACTCTATAGTAAGTTTGGGTTTCTGATTTTCGTTTTGCCAGTTGGAACTGTAGAAAGCGATATAGTTTTCATCTTCCTCGCGGGCCTTTATAAGGAAACCTGTATTTTCGTACTTTTCGCTTATATATTCCTGCACAAGTTCTGTTACATTTAGGTCGTAGTAGCGGTTGTCAGGTATCTCATCTCCGCTGATAGTTATTGTGGCATATGGAGTGCTGCCCTGAAAGACCCCATTTTTGTCATACCAGTCTCCTCCGGAATTTTTCCAGGGGTCATTGGATTCTTTTTGCTGCCACGTAACATGTTCTTCGCACCATTTAACAGGTCTGTATACTTCAAGTACAGTATCCTTCGATCTCATCTGATTCTCCGGGTAATACCAGAATAAAGACAGAGTTGCCTCTTCGGTTCGGTCAGTCTGATTAAGTGAACTCAGATTAAAGATTATAATGCCTCTGTAAATGTCTCCATCGGATCTTTTTCCTACATCGATGTATTCACTATCACTTTCAGTGATATTTGGGACTTCTTCTCTCAGCCTGTTGTCAGAAATAATGAAAGGTAAAGTAATTTTAACATTTTCCATTTTACCAGATGGTATCGAAAGATTTATAAAATTTTTTTTCAGGGACCTTATAAACTCTGAACACGTTCTTTTAAGGCTCGACTTAAAGCCTTCTTCCCGTTCTGTCTGAACTCCGCTTTCATCTATCTCATAAGGTGTCTGCGGTCCAGCAGACATAGCTTCACTCCAGGGAAAATCCTTACCCAAAGACTCATTGGTGTTCAACTTTGCTGCAAGTCCTGAGTCAGCTTCAACGTCTGAGGTAGAATTTACACCCATATAGTTCCCACCGGCGTTGCCTGAAAGGCAATTATTTTCCAGGATAAAGGAATGAGTGTTTTTCAGCTTGTTGTATACAGCATATCCTTTTCCGGCTGCAGGGCTGAACTGTGTATTAATTATTATATTGTCTCTCACGACAGTTGTATAGCCTGAACCCGGGGCTGAAAAATCATCACTAACCTGTTTATGGGCAATAGCAGCTCCATAGCATCCGTCGAATTTATTATTCTCTATCAAGGTATTTTGGAAACCATTGAGCACTATGCCCCCGGCCCAGTCTGCGCCCTCGTTAATACCAGTTTTATAAAATTTATTGTGATGGATGAATATATCCTCTGCAGAATCTTTAGAATATCCGGGCCCATAGCCTGTAATCCATATACCTGCTGCATTCGTCTCATATAGCAGATTATTGTAGATTTCAATATCATTCATCACAGTTAGTGGGCCAATTTTCTGGATTTCAATCCCTGCCCCACCCTCTCCTTCTGAGTCAATTCTATTATTATAGAATTTTACATGGTTTGTATTGTAAATTCTCAAACCGCTATTCGTTCTGCACGTTATTTTATTATTCCAGGCCTCTATATTCGAAGAATAAATAGCGTAGAGGACATCATGCCCTAACTTATATACCCTGTTATTGTAAAACTCAACACCTGAACATTTTACTACTTTAAGTCCATCGCCGTGGCTGTCATGCATGTACATATCGTGAACCTTTATATTCTCGCAATTACGGAAATATATCAGGTTGTAATACCCCTTCCCCCTATTCCTTTCATTATTTTTGTCATGATTCCCATCAATCTTAAATCCCTTTATGGTAATATCATGATTTCCGGCGCTGTCCATTTGCGTAATCATAGGTTTTTCTAGCGGCCAGCCTGCTTTATCTTCAAGTTTGATCACGGTTGTTGGATCCCCCTTTAGAATAGTGTCACTTCCGATAAATATACTGTCCGAAATGACGTAGGTATTGGGGCCTTCCAGATAAACGGTTGTGAATTTTGGGTTTTCTGCAACATATGCAAGAGCTTTGTTAATCTCTACCTGGTCGTCACTCCCATCACAGTTAAAGTCTCCACTTCCATTGGTAGCAATATAAACTGTTGTACCTGATGGCTTTGATAGGGTAAGGATTATACCTATGATTAGAGACACAAAAATTATACTAAGAAATAATAACTTTTTTCTGTCTCCCCATTTATACGTTCTATTT
>DATMYS010000308.1:0-3228 GCA_035560835.1 Methanosarcina sp. | reverse complement strand
GTAGAACCTGCTGCGCTAAAGATTCCTAAAACTAGGATTACTACCCATGGAACGGCATCCAATCCAGATATCTATGGTGACAAGATAGTGTGGCAGGATAACCGAGCTGGAAACTGGGATGTTTACATATATGATCTCTCCGCTAAAACAGAAATTCACACTACCAATACAACAGATCAGATAGCTCCTTCTATTCATGGAAATCTAGTAGTATGGGAAGATGAGCGTAATGGAGGTCATGACATTTATGTGGAAGATCTCTCTGCAAAAACACAAACTCGGATTACAAGAAGCGGAGAAGCACTCCGTCCTAAAATTTACGATAATAGAATCGTGTGGATGGATGGTCGTAATGGCGGAAGCTTGGATGGAAACAACTATCCTGTTGGAAACTGGGATATCTACATGTATGACCTTTCCACCTCGAAGGAGTACCAGATAACAACTAATAACTCAATGCAGGCGGATCCTGATATATACAAAGATAAAATAGTGTGGCGCGATGAACGGAATATGGAGGATAACCCATATTTACACGTGCAGATTTACATGTATAATATTTCTACTTCTGTGGAAAGCCAGGTAAATTATGAAGAAGGAATTCATTTTGTTCTGTCTCCTCCCAGGATCTATGGAAACACAATAGTATGGATGGCAGAAGGCGTAGCTACAAACTACAATATCTACGTGTACGACCTCTCCACTTCCACCTTAAATATGATTGGTTCCCCCTATGGGAATGGTTATGATTCTGCACCTGCTATCTATGGCAATAGGATCGTATGGGAACAGGGAGGAGAACCTGGTAATATTGATATCATGATGTACGATCTTTCCACTTCCACTGGAACTCAAATCACCACTAATGGATCAAGTCAAAGTGAACCTGCAATCTATGGTGACAGGATAGTTTGGCAGGATGACCGTAATGGGAACCAAAACGATGGAACTAACTACGATATTTACATGGGTACTCTTTCAGAAAGTAAACCAACACCAGTATCGCCTGTCGCAAACTTTGCTGCATCTCCTGTTTCTGGAAAAGCCCCACTGAAGGTGCAGTTCACTGACAAAAGTACAGGCTCACCAACTACATGGAAGTGGACATTTGGAGATGGAAAATCTTCGACACTCAAGAATCCTGCACATACATACACTAAAGCCGGAAAATATGCTGTCAGCCTGACAGTAAAGAACGCTGCAGGTAGTAATACGAAAACGATAAAAAATTACATAAATGTAAAATCACCTGTACAAAAACCGGTTGCTGCTTTTTCAGCTTCTCCAAGATCAGGAAAAGCCCCACTGAAGGTGCAGTTCACTGACAAAAGTACAGGTTCACCAACTTCGTGGAAATGGAGCTTTGGAGATAAAACTTATTCAACAGCCAAGAACCCTGCACATAAATACAACAAAGCAGGAAAATACACTGTTAGCCTAACAGTAAAGAATGCTGCAGGAAGCAGTACCAAAACTATGACTAACTACATCACAGTGAAGTAAATTAATAGATTATTAAATTGAAAAAACGATAAAAAGATCAAACATAAAGAGAAATATAGCCAGTTTACAGATTTAGAGAAACGTCAACTATTTGGCTAATTTCCCATTGGCTAATTTCTCGTACTTTTTGCAGAAAAGCAGAGAAAAATCCACGGATTCAGGAAGAATAGTTAACAAAATTACTAGAAATGTCAACTCTGATGATGCCCTATTTTATCATAAAAGGTACTTATGTCAAACCGATTATTTCTCGGTATTTTCTGGGATTTGACCGGTTTCGCACAACGATAGGAAATTGCCTGGATCAACATACAGAATATATTTAGTTTCATGTAGTATATTAGAGTTAATAAAAAGGGCTTCTGAACACAGTTTCTTTATTCGAGAATTAAAGGGTGTCCGCTGTTAAATTCAATTTAAAGCTGACCAGAGTATTCGAAAATCGGCTAGAAAAATGGTTCAGAACCCTGAGCTTTCCTCATCCGGGTAAAGCAAATTCAGAGCCCTGAAATTTTCCTTTTCGTTCAGAAACTTAGCTTAATATCTCGAATTCTCCTTTTAGCTCAGAAATTCAGCTCGATATCCTGAATTTTCTCTTAGCTCAAAAACTCGGCTCAGGTTCGTCAACTCCGGTTTCAGGCTCCAGGGCAGGAGCATCAAAGAAGGGAATTTCTGCATCCGTATACCAGGCTTCAAGAAAACTCAACAGGTGGTATTTCATGAAAACGGCAAAGGGTACACTAAGGAAAAACAGAGTTCCCAGGATCAAAATCAGTTCCACAACTACAAAAGGAATCAGCAGTATCCAGAGAAGAAATTCCGATACCAGGGACGAAAGGAGGAAATATAAAACCACGTCAAAAATAAGGAAAGCAAGCCCTAAAACCAGTATCACCAATCCAAGAAGGAAAATTGCAAGAATGATTATTCCTATCTCGAGCAAGAACCTGATAAACCAGTAAACCACAACTTCCTGCCAGCTTTTTCTGAAATTCCCGAAAACAAGCTTGAAAGCCGAAAGAATTCCTTTATTCCTGTAAATGGAAAGCGGAATTGCAAGGCTTAAAAGAGAATTTATTGCAACTGCGAGCAGAATTAGCACAATAATTACACCAATAATCCAGAGAAATCCTCCAATACTGGCAGGTAAAGAAAAGTCTGAGGGTACTTCGCGAATAATGGGTATAAGGGGAATAATGGCTATTCCAAAGAGCACGAGAAACACCAGCCCAATAGCTAAACGCACAAGCAGGAGACGGAATCCTTTTCCCAGAAACTTTCTTGAATAAGCCCAGAATTTTACTTCATTTCGTACAAGGGATTCCACAAAAACAAATTCCATAATACTGGAAATGTACGAAAAAATCAAAGCCAGGAGAAGAATGAAAATTATTACTGCGACTACAGTTACCACTTGTGGCTCCGAATAAATATAACTGAAAGCAGTATCATGCATACCAAACGGAAGATCAGGCATTTGGCTAGGCTCAATAATGGAAAAATTATTTTTCAAGTCTTCTGAACCTGTATTGTAGTTGCTCGAACTTCCATAACTCGAAATCCCACCTAACAGAAAAATGATAATTGCGAGTTTTGCCCATTTCCAGAAATCAAAAGGCTCAAAAAGAGCCTCTCTTGTTCTTGAGAGAGCTTTATCTAATGCATCTATCGCGTACCAGCTCATAATATAGAATTTTTGTAAAGAGATATATAATTATCTATAGT
>DATMYS010000307.1:0-2330 GCA_035560835.1 Methanosarcina sp. | reverse complement strand
CACAAAAACTATGTATTGAAATTAGAATTTACAGAACTTTTGGACACTGCCAACCTCAATGAAAGTTCATAAAACTCAGTCAAAAGCAAGAATCTTTACGTCAAAATTCTCGAGATCCACAATCGGGACTCTTGCAGGAACGGGTACCAGATTTACACGTTTCTGAAACTCTGTCTGCCCCTGCCAGGTTCCGGAATTGACCAGAAGGACATTTTTATAACGCTGGACTCCAAGAGTGTGGACGTGGCCTGTATGAATGATATCGGGCACAGGATCGATTATAAAATAGTCCTTTTTCTCAGGGGATATGGAAACTCTGCTCCCATAGGTCGGAGCAAGGTGCCTGCGTTTCAGCATCTCAAGGACTGCCCCGGCAGGTTCCTGATACGAGATTCCGGGGATACTCGCCACAAGATCATCAATCGACCTGCCGTGATAGATAAGAATGCGGACCCCGTCAAGCTCCAGAAAAGCAGGATTGCCAACGAAAACAATATTTTGAGGAAAATACGCCTGAATATTTTCCGGCAGGGCAGGCTGGGGCTCTGCCTGGCGAACAGCATCGTGGTTTCCAGGACTTATGATTACACGAATATGCTCGGGAATTTCTCTTAAATATTCAGCAGCTTTCCTGTACTGATCGTAAACATCCAGAATGTCCAGTTCCATTTCCTGGTCAGGATATATCCCTATCCCGTCAACAATATCTCCGGCAACAACAAGATAACGAATACTGGCTGCAAGCTCCCTCATGCTCTCGGAATCCGATTCCCCTTTCAAAAAATCCAGGAAATCCAGCCAAGCATCTTCCATAAACTGGGAACTACCCACATGCACATCCGAAATAAGTATGGCTTTCCCATAGCTCTCGATTCTGCGCTGGACATTATTCGGGACGTCGGGTTGTATTAGCTTTGTGGCGAGCATAAGGCTTCCGTCATTTGTTACCGAACCCGTTACCCCTATGATCTCATCAAGGAGAATCTTTGATGCAAATTCAAAAAGTTCTTTATCGGAATTCCGAATAAGGACTGAAAAAGAGCCTGTCGGATCCTCAAGAGAAAGAATTTTATGGCCATTTGTTGTGCTGCTGATATCCGAAACCATGCCTATAATCGAGATTTCCTCAGAACCTCCATCTCCTCCTCGGCGGAAGCTTCTTCTTTTTAAGCTTTCGATAGGGCGTGCGTTGATCCTGCCCCGGATAATCTCCGAAATCCTGCTGTATCTATCCCTGAAATACTGCACAAACTGCATATATTCCCCGACACAGGTGGAATGCCCCGTTATATCCGAAACTACGGTCACAGGATTTTTCCCCGGGTAATGTTTGTACTCATCCCTGGAACCCGAAAATAGCCCCTTCTCAGAAGCGAAGGGAGATGACTCTTTCCTGAAAATCCGATTTAAAGGAGACGAGTGAGGAGAATTCTCCTGTCCGAAAAAGGAAGAAGTTGACCCGTTTATAGCCTGAGAGGAATGAGAGGAAAAAGTCGAAGGTGCTGCCTTCACCGACGAAATGGAGTCTGAAACGAGATAAGAAGCTGAAGCTTCATCAGATGAAACCACACTTGATTTAGTATCCAGAGTATCGGGGTTATCCAGAATATTTGGAGATGGTTCATAAGCCGTATCTGGAACCATATCCTGAACTGAAATAGAATCAGAAACAGAGTCTCGAGATGATTTTATAGTCGGGTCCAAAGCTGCAATAACAATATCAGGCTTTGAGGAAAGAGTAGACTCTGAAAGGGGATCGGGCACTAAAAAAGAATCAGATTCGCAAGATGGATTGTCTGATCTGGAAGAAAGTATGGAAGCTCCGGAGAGAATTTTTCTCTCCTCTCTAGATGGAGCATGTATTTTATCTGAAGGCGACTCCCCTGCTGAAGTCTTAAAACCAACTTTTTTTTCATTTTCTGTGTCATCAGGGTTTTTACCGTTTTCTGCATGATCAGGGTTTTTTCCATTTCCTGTGTAATTCTGCTTTGAGGCCTTTCCGGAAGCGGCAAAGCCTTCGATATCTATATGTTCAATCCCTATGACAATAACAGAGTCATCTACAGTTGAAAGGATATATCTAAGCAGGTTTTCGGGAAAGTTACTTGAAAGGATAAGTTCCATGGCCTCAGGGCTGATCTGATACTCTTTTTCCATAACAGCCCTTATAATATCCTTTTTCTCCATAATTCCAACCTGACCTTTCGAACTGATCTGAGTTCTTCCAGATCTTTCGTGCTTGATCTGGCACCACAACCAATTCCATTTAAGACTCGCAGAGACTAAATCAAAAGCCTACTTAAAATATAAAAATTAATAAGATACGAAAC
>DATMYS010000306.1:0-2068 GCA_035560835.1 Methanosarcina sp. | reverse complement strand
TCAAGGATGAAAATAGAAAAGTAGTAATTTATATTGCATCACTACTTTGTTTACTAAGTTTTTTGCTACTGTTGTATATAGGATATGAGTACAAAAGCAGCAAAACAGATGAGATAATTCTAGAAGAGGCAAAGAAAGATGCGCAGCGACAAGCTGATTTTTCTATAAAACATATTTACAGCGACATTAATTCTACGAGCTCCCTTACCGAAGAAATTGCAAAAGATCTGAGTTCCGGAAAATTGAAAGATGATTCTATGCTCAGGGAGCGCCTTTTGGCTGAAATGAAGAAACATCCCAACATTTATAGTATCGTCGTTGCATATTCCCCTGATGTCCATGCCGGGAAGTTTTATGCACCTCACTTCATGAGAAATGGTTCGGAAATTGTGTACGCTCCGGTCATATATGACTACACAAAGAATAATGAACAAACTGCATGGTACAATGATGCCCTGAAAAAAGGGTCAAAAGTGTGGATTTCACCTTATTTCGGAATTGCAGATGCTAATTATCAGATAGATTGTTCGGCTCCTTTTTATCTTGCGGAATATGACAACGGACACAAAGCTGCAGGAGTGGTAAGTTTAAGTTACTCTCTTGAAGGAGTAAGAGCGGAGGTGGGAGGCCTTAAGTTGGGGAATACGGGTTATGGCTACATCATTTCCGGGAAAGGGGTGATTATTTCTTATCCTATCCAAGAATATCTGGCTGCAAATATTCATGATCTTGCAAAAAAAGATCCAAATATTTACTTTATAAGTAAAAACATGAAAGAGGGAGAGTACTGGGCGACAAATTCCTTTACAGGAAAATCCTACTGGATATTTCAAAAAAATATTCCTTCTACAGACTGGATTCTGGGTCTTGTCCTTCCTCAGGAAGAAACTCTGATAAACAGAAAAATGGAGCAGACCAAATCCGTTATTCTTGTTGTGTTAGCAACTTTTACATTTTTATTCTTTTTATGCCTGCTGCTTGTATCCACTTACACGTATAATCATAGAGGGCTCTGGCTTCTCGCGTTTATTTTTTCATTACTTTGCATCCTGCAAATAGGCTTAATGTGGTACCTTGCTATGAATAGTTCCACTCTTGATAGTAGCAGAAACGGTGACCTCGTTGTTTTCGACAGGCAAGATGTTTTTACGGTGATGCAACACGCCAATACAAGCCGGACAGCTCACACAACTCCTACTGGATTACTTCTCCAGTCCATAGAGTTTTCTGATGCTAATGATGTCATAATAACCGGATTTATCTGGCAAAATATTTCAGCGCTAAGGGCTCAGGAGGATTTACCTTACTTTATTTTTCCGGATTCAAAGGAAATAACAATTGAAAAAAATTATGTCAGTGAAGACAAAGATATTATAGGCTGGCGTTTTAGGACTACTCTGCGCCAACAGTTTGATTATTCAAGATATCCTTTTGCCAGGGAAGAAGTATCGATCAGGGTATTGAGTACCGATCCTGCAGAATACCTCTTTATTCCTGACTTTGATTCATATGACAGCTTGATTCCAGAAACCCTTCCCGGCTTGGGACATTCGTTTGTACTTGATGGCTGGAAACTGGAAAAAAGTTATTTCAGTTACAGGATAACTTCTTATAATACCGATTTTGGGATGAGGGATTTTGTACATTCCAATGTATGCGAATTGCACTTTAATATCGATATAAAAAGAAATATTAGGGCCTCTTATGCCTCTGATCTTCTACTCATAGTGATAGCAGTCGTCCTTCTTTTTGGAATACTTACGATAACATCCAAGGATGAAAATAAAAAACATTTTGGATTCAGTTCACATGGAGTCCTAGCCTATTGCACTACTCTTCTTTTTACTCTTATTATTGCCCACACTTCCCTCAGGTCTAGAATTTCCGTAGGAAGTATCATCTACCTTGAGTATTTCTACTGGATAATGTACCTTACGATAGTGGTTGTTTCGCTGAATTCGATAGCTTTTGCATCAAATAGGAATGTCCCCTTTATTGATACAAAAGACAATATTTACATTAAGATACTTTACTGGCCTGTCGTCTTGGGATTTATGCTATTCATCAC
>DATMYS010000305.1:0-5635 GCA_035560835.1 Methanosarcina sp. | reverse complement strand
TATATACACTAAGTTAATATAATTAGCCGAAGTATGGACGGGATTACAGTAACTTGAAGAATTCGTTATTGTGGCATCCTCTTTTTGCCAATCATTTTATCACTAAATGTATTGCTTTTTCGAAAACGTCAAGTATATATATCGATCAGTAACGTCTATTCAATAACGTTCGAATATGTGAGCTAACCATGGTATATAATAATAATCAGAACATAGACGAGTCTTCGGGGAAGATGGACGAACCCGCTCAAAACATGGGCGAGCCCGTTCAGGATGTAGACAAGTCTGCGGCCGATCAGAAGAAGGAGGAGTCCGGTGGGGGTATGACCGGGCCTGAATCCAATCAAGTTAAGGCCGAGTCTGAGTCCGATAAGGATACGTATGAAGATGTTGACATCGGCTTTTCATTTGAAAATACTTCTAATATAGATGTACCCAAACTTCTTATCGACCAGGTGCTGGGTCAGGAACATGCCGTAGAAGTCGTAAAAAAAGCGGCAGGTCAGAGACGGCATATCATGATGATAGGAACCCCAGGAACAGGGAAATCTCTGCTTGCAAAAGCAATGGCAGAACTTCTTCCTAAAGAAGAGCTTAAGGATATCCTTGTGTATCCTAACATGGAAGACCTGAACAACCCTAAAATAAGGGAAGTTCCCGCCGGAAAGGGCAGAGAAATCGTCATGGCTCACAAGATGGAAGCCAGGAAGAAAGCCCAGGCCAGAAATATGCTCATGATGCTTTTTGTTGTGGGCATTATCATCTACTCTTATTTTGTTGGCCAATTACTCTGGGGCATTATCGCAGGCATTATGATTCTAATGCTAACCCGCCAGTTCTTGCCTAAAGAAGAAATGATGATCCCTAAATTGGCGGTTTCAAATTATGACAAAGAGCACGCACCCTATATCGATGCAACCGGAGCTCACGCAGGAGCCCTGCTTGGGGATGTAAGGCACGACCCATTCCAGTCCGGCGGGCTTGAAACTCCTGCTCACGATAGAGTAGAGGCTGGAGATATCCACAAGGCCCACAAAGGTGTGCTCTTTATTGACGAAATCAACACTCTCAGGCTGGAATCCCAGCAGAGTCTCCTGACTGCGCTCCAGGAAAAGGAATACCCGATTACCGGGCAGTCCGAGAGAAGTTCAGGCGCTCTTGTCAAGACTGAGCCTGTACCCTGCGATTTTATTATGGTGTCTGCAGGAAACCTCGACGCCGTACAGAAGATGCATCCTGCGCTCAGGTCAAGAATAAAAGGTTACGGTTACGAAGTCTACATGCAGGATTCCATGGAAGATACTCCTGAGAACAGGAAGAAAATGGTCCGTTTCGTTGCTCAGGAAGTTGTTCGGGATGGACATATCCCTCACTTCGATGAAGGTGCAGTGGAAGAAGTGATCCGGGAAGCCAGAAGACGAGCAGGTAGGAAAGGGCACCTTACCCTGAAGCTCCGTGACCTTGGCGGACTTGTACGCGTAGCAGGAGACATTGCCCATTCCGAAGGCGCTCAAGTAACAACCGCAGATCATGTGCTTGCGGCAAAGAAGATTGCAAGGTCTATCGAACAGCAGCTTGCAGACAGTTACCTAGATCATCGTAAGGAATACGAATCCTTCATAAAAAATGGTTCTGCTGTAGGCAGGGTCAATGGGCTTGCAGTCATGGGGGGAGATTCCGGAATTGTACTTCCCATAGTATCCGAAGTCACTCCAGCACTTTCCGGAGCCGAAGGGCGTATTATAGCAACAGGTAAGCTTAAGACAATTGCAAAGGAAGCAGTGTTAAATGTCTCTGCCGTGATTAAGAACATGACAGGTACGGACATATCTAGACATGACGTCCATATCCAGTTTGTAGGGACCTACGAAGGTGTCGAAGGAGACAGTGCATCGGTTTCCATTGCAACAGCTGTCATATCTGCCATCGAAAAGATTCCCGTCGACCAGACTGTAGCTATGACCGGTTCCCTTTCAGTCCGGGGAGATGTCTTGCCTGTAGGTGGAGTTACCTATAAAATTGAGGCTGCGGCCCGGGCCGGCATGAAGAAAGTCATTATCCCGAAATCAAACGAGGCAGATGTCCTTATCGAAAAAGCATACAAGGAAAAAATCCAGATCATCCCTGTCTCCTCTATTGCGGAGGTAATGGAACACAGCCTTGTAGGCCCGAAAAAGAACTCAATTATCGAAAAACTGCGAAACATTACAAAGCTCAGCTTCGATATTCCTGAGGTTTCACCCGCTTCCGTACAGGCTAAGAATCTTTTTGGGTGCAGGAACTGATCATGACAGGCATTATGCAGGATATTAAATTTTATGACTGCAGGGTAATTGAGGGCAGTTCCACCTCAATTATTCTGGATAACGGAAAGATCGAGGAAATATCCAGAAACTTTACACGGGGGGCCGGCGTAAGGGCTCTCTGCGGCGGTTCCTGGGGCTATACGTCTGTGGAAGGGGAAATCGACCTCAAACAGGGTGTTGAGGCGGCCTCAAAACTTGCTTTTTCTATGAACACCAGTACCCCCAAGGAAGACGTAGAACTTGCAGCCGTAAATCCTCCGGAAGTAAAGAATCTCCCCGAAGTCAGGATCGACCCAAGAGATGTTTCTATTGAGGAAAAAGTCGATCTTTTAAAGAGCATAGAAACCAGTGCAAAAGTAAAGGGCATCAACAGTACAAAAGTAATGTACCTGGAATCCGAATTTAAAGTAGAATACAGGAGTTCAGACGATATTGAATGTGCTTATGAGCTTATGAATGTCGGTTTTGCGGTTTCGGCAGTTGCTTCGGAAAAAGGGGTATACCAGGCAGGCAGAGAAAGCCGGTTTGGGTATGGGTATGAGCTTTTCAAGAAAGAAAATGTTCTGGAACTTGCCGGCAAAGCTGGAAATACTGCAATAGAACTTCTTAAAGCAAAAACCCCTAAAGGCGGAGAAATGCCTGTGATCCTTGATCAGGAACTGGCTGGCGTCTTTGCCCACGAAGCTGTTGGACACGCATCTGAGGCCGATCTAGTCCTTGAGGGAGACTCAATCCTCGAAAATAGGATAGGAGAACAGATTGCATCTCCTCTTATTACAATAATCGATGACCCTACGCTGCATGAGTTTGGATACTATCCTTTTGATGCCGAAGGGGCACAATCAAAAAGAACAGAAATAATCAAGAACGGGGTTTTTAATTCCTATCTCCATTCCCGGGAAACTGCAGCGAAACTTGGGGGAACTCCAGGGAATTGCAGAGCTCAGGGCTATTCAATGCCCGTTGTCAGGATGAGCAACACCTTCATAGATAACGGGGATGCCAGGTTTGAAGAGATGCTTGAAGAGGTAAAAGACGGAATGTATCTCATAGGCTCTAGAGGAGGACAGGTGAATACCGGAGAAGGAATTTTTCAGTTCAATGCCGAAAAAGGGTATCTGATAAAGAACGGAGAACTCACCGAACTTGTACGGGATGTTTCTCTGTCAGGCAAAACTCTTGAGATTCTCAATCACGTGGCCTTTGTGGGCAACGATCTGAAAATGACTGCGGGCAGATGCGGAAAAGCCGGACAGCTTGTATCCGTATCAGATGGTTCTCCTCATCTGGCGATCTCAAAAGCCCTTGTGGGAGGTGCCTGAAGATGTACGAGCTTGCAAGAAAAGCCCTAAAACTTGCAGAGAAAGCAGGGGCTGAAGAAGCTGAAATCTATTATGCTGCAAATCACTCGACAGGCGTGAATTTTAGAAAAGACGCCCTTGAGAACGCTAAAGACCGTTTCTCGGAAGGCATCGGAGTCCGGGCTATAGTAAACGGAGCCGTGGGGTTTGCCAGCACGAATTCTGCAGCACAGATAGAGAATGCTATTGAGGTTGCGGTTGCCGAAGCCAGGGCCAGGGAAAGCGACCCTGATTGGGTAAGTCTTCCTTCTAACGGGAAATATCCCGCGGTTTCAGGCATCTTCGATAAAAAAGTCGAGACTCTGGAACTTGAAGCCTGTATTGAGTATGCCCTGGCACTTATTGAAGGCACAAAAGAAGTCCCAGGCACGCTTCCAACATCAGGCGGCTTTACCCGGGCAAAAGGCAGGCAACTCATTCTTAACACAAATGGGATAGAAATCGAAGAGGAATCAACAGCAGTTTCCGGTTTTGTGGATGTCATTACGGTAAACGGGCAGACCTCAACAGCCTATGACTTTGGGATTTCCCGTTCTCTAGATATTGATTTTTTTGCCATTGGAAAGAATGCAGCCGAGCTTGCACTGAAGTCCAGTGATGGAATAAAGATCGAACCTCAAAAGACAGATGTGATATTCCATCCATTTGCTTTTTCAGACATTATTGAGGAAGCGCTTGCTCCTTCGCTTGACGCGGATAATGTCCAGAAGGGAAGGTCAGGCCTGATAGATAAACTCGGGGAAGAACTGGCAGTGCCGGAACTCAGCATTTACGATGACGGGTTGATTGAAGCAGGAATCGAGACATCGGCTTCGGATGATGAGGGGGTTCCTTCGCAGCGTACTACCTTGATTGGGAAAGGTGTGCTTGAGACTTACCTTTATGACAGTTATACCGCAGGAAAAGCAGGCGTAAAGAGCACAGGAAACAGCTCAAGGGCTTCTTACACAAGCCCCCCTTCAGTAGGGCTCAGGAACGTTATTGTCGATTATCCTCAGATGGATGTTATTGCTGATACGCAGTCCGGAATCTTCGTAAATACGGTAATTGGTGCCCACACAGCAAACTCACTTTCAGGGGACTTCTCCGTAGAAGCTAGAAATGCCTTCATAATTAAAGACGGGACACTTGATAAGCCTATAAAATCCCTCATGATTTCTGGCAACGCTTTCGAACTCTTAAAACAGGTCACAGGGGCAGGATTTGATGTCAGGAAAGTCGGAGGAATAATTACGCCTTCTATCCGGGTCTCGGATATGAATGTTGTAGGTTAAGGGCTTTTAAAAGAGCCTTTCTTTTTTTCAATAATTAATATTTTTACTGATTAATAATTTTTGTATTCCCTTATTACAATGTGCATTTTGTATTTCCTTATTACAACATACAATAATTTTTAAGGATTAAGCCCTATATTTTTGGGAAAAGAGCTCATTTTAAAAAGGTACTGGTTCTTTATTTCGCGATTTCGCTTTTTATGACCATCACTGGTATTTTTGAATGCCGTACTACCTTTTCAGCTATGCTCCCCAGCAGAAACCTATCAAGCCCGGTTCTTCCAAGTGTGCCCATAACTATAAGGTCCATGCCTTCCTGTTCTGCAAATTCCATAATTCTGTCTGCAGGGTACCCCTCAAGAATTACAGGTTCGACCTTAACACCTGAAGCTTTTCCAGTCTCTTCAACAAAAGTAATGGCTTTTTTCGCTTCAGCCTCGAGAATTTCTCTCAACGACTCCTCCCACCCAAAACTTCTCGGAGTATAACTCGTTGAGGCAATTACATATATGGCGTAGAGTCTTGCTCCAGTAAGCTTAGTAAGCTCAATTGCTGCCTCAATTGCCTTTTCTACCTGTTTCGAACCGTCGGTTGCAATCATTATCTTGTCGTAAATTTTGCCTTCCAATTTAAATCCCCCGATATTAACGCTGCTGATTTTTATATTACAACTTTTAAATTATTATAAAACTTT
>DATMYS010000304.1:0-4388 GCA_035560835.1 Methanosarcina sp. | reverse complement strand
ATTTGTGTAGTGTGCCTGCCGATTGGAAACAAATAGAAAAAGCGGATTAAATTTAGATTAATTAAGAGCTGATTCAAAAATTCAAAAATGCATCTCTAAACTCTGAATAATAAATCGAGTTTTCGATCATGAAAAATAGTCCTGAACCTTTAATGATTTGAGAATAAAATTGGTTTTTGGATGAACTCATTAAGAGTATAAGGCACTACATTAGACATAGAACAAAAATTGAAAAATCAATTATTTTGAACTCTGAAAGTTTAATTCCATTCTCACTGAAAATTATTTGAGATTTTCTTAAACCTTACTTGACGATTTCTTAAAGGAATGGGTTCGAGCTTTTAGATGTTCTTATCGAACGCTTAAAGAGGGATGGGATATTGTCAAAAAACCTAAATTCTGCAACAAATAAAGCCAACATGTGCTTCGTTCTATTCCTAGTGATACTTACTTCTATGGCTTCGCTGGGCAGCCTGGAGGCCTCAAAACATGACGAAGATACAATAGAAATCCAGATCCTGGCCATTAATGATCTCCATGGCCAACTTGAGCCTCCTATCAGCGAGATGGTCATAGGCTATAATGAGACAGGTGCTCCCATACGTGCCGATGCCGGTGGCTTGGAATACCTGACCACCTACATAAAGAAACTCAGATCTGAGAACCCTAATACATTCGTGGTCTCGGCTGGAGACAATATAGGCGCTAGTCCGATTATTTCATCCCGATTCCATGATGAACCAACAATAAAAGCCCTCAACATCATAGGATTCAACTTTTCGGCCGTGGGCAATCACGAACTTGATAATGGACTAAACGAGATCATGCGCATTCAAAATGGTGGCTGCCATCCGACGGATGGCTGCTTGGGTAACTCTTCTTTTGAAGGAGCACATTTCCAGTATCTGGCTGCGAACATCGTCAATGAGACCACTAATGCCACAATATTCCCTGCCTACAAAATCACCTGCGTCCAGGGAGTACCTGTAGGATTCATTGGAGTGGCCCTGAAAGATACGCCATCTATAGTGACTTCTTCCAAAGTGAAGGGACTCAAGTTCCTAGATGAAGTTGAAACCATTAACAAATATGCCAAAAAGCTAAAGCATATGGGCGTAAAAACCATAGTGGTGGTCATACACGACGGTGGCTACCAAGAGGGATTATATAACGAGAGCCTGAATATGAGTGGTCCCATTGTAGATGTGGTCAATGCCACCGATCCCGAAGTAGATGCATTCATCACCGGCCATACCCATCAGACTTACAATGCCAATATTGACGGCTGCATAGTGACCCAAGCTGGTTCAGCAGGTACTGTGCTCACGGATATCGATCTGGTAATAAGCAACAAAACTCATGACGTAGTCAAAGAAAAGTCAAGAAATATCATAGTATCCAGAGATGTTCCTAAAGATCCCGAAGTATCCGAACTGATCACGGAATACAAAGATCTGGTCGCAGTCCTTGCCAACCGAGTGATCGGTGACATTACGAGCGATATTACAGCGGTAATGAGTAATTCAGGTGAATCTGCTCTGGGCGATGTCATAGCCGATGCTCAGCTCGATGCTACTTCCGATCCAGAAGACGGCGGTGCTGTGGTAGCTTTCGCAAATCCTGGAGGGATTCGTGCTGATCTAATATATAATCAACAGAGCGCCAGTGAACTGCCCGGTGAGGTCACTTATGGGGAGGTATTCAGCGTCCAGCCCTCTGAAATCAGCCTGGTCACAATGACCTTGAACGGTACTCAGATCGACACACTGCTTGAGCAACAGTTAGACAACCCAACTCCACGAATACTGCAGGTCTCAAAAGGCTTTAGCTATGCATGGAACGAAAGCGCCCTCGCGGGCAATATGATCGACATTTCCAGCATAAAAATAAACGGAACAACTATTGATCCGAGCAGTCCTTACCGCGTAACAGTTAACAACCGCATGGCTGATGGAAGCTATAATCTCTTTGTTCTGAAGGAAGGGGTAAATAGGACAGAAGGTCCTCTGGCCAGAGATGCCCTCGTCAACTACATTGCAGCCGTATCTCCGGTGACTCCAGGAACTATGAATCGCATTGCCGTGGTGAAATAAGAGAACAGGGAGCAATCTACCTTTTCGGGAGGGAGAACTACTGAGATATTTTTTAGTCGGTGACCTCCTTCCCATCCTGAATTTTGAATTTACAGAAATATTGACACGGTACTAGCACTTCACTTTAAAATCAAATATTTCTTAATTTCAATCTTTTTTCCACAACAAAAAGGAATAGCAGCATTTTACCAGAAAACGTTGCCAATTAATTCAGGGAAACAAAAAATGACAAACGAACCTGTGGCTGCACTCAGATAGATAAAAAATTGTCCGGATGTTTAGGTTAACAATGACCCTCTGTGCAACAACCATTTGTATCCCTAGCATTACTACGCACAATTAAAAGCAAAAGACCGAGAAAAACGAAGATGATAACCACGGCGCAGAGGAAGTACAAAAAAGCCATATCCGGAGGAATGTTAGCCCCATAATCCATATTTGCTAGTCCCATATTTATCTATATGGCAAATAAAGATAAATAAGTTTGTAGAAATCCTCTGAAATAATTAATTTTCACTAACTTTATCAAGTTATCTGATTGTTACCAGCTCGGATACCTTCAGGCGAGACAGTTTATCGAATAATTTTGAGGGAAAAGTACTGAAAAAGTACTGAGTTTGCGGGACAAGCCTTCAATTACCTTATAAATGGGGTTTTCATAAAACATATGCATTTAACACGTTCTGCGTCAATTCCAGGGAAAATTGTAAGGAATATTTGGGCATATGCATAGGTTTTATCTCAAAGTTATGACCAAATGTTTGTAAAAATTACGGATACGTTTTTGGAGTATTTGCTTTCCTTTTTTCATAGTCGTTCGGTTTCAACGTCCTTTACAGATTTAATATTCGTTCATTGGTCATCGGTTAAGGAATTTTCTTGCCTGAAAGCTATCGATTTTGCATTAGAATCTGGCCTTAAATTTTGGCCTATTTACATGAAATCGATACTCTGTTCCAGCTCCTAATTTATAAAATACTTGACAAATATTGTGGAAATTGACGCAATTTGTCACGATTCCTCACTTAACCGAAGACTCATGAATATTCGTTAGTTTCTTCGGGGTATATAGTGAAAGGGAACGCTTCAGCCCATCCAAACCCGCCAGGAATAAGGATATGGAAAGTTTCCCTTCTTTCCCCTTTCTCTACTTCCAGTTTTTCGATATTGTTCAGATTTGTTTCAAAACCCTCTTTAGGTTCCTCGAAATCCTTGATATCTTCAAGGTCAAGTACTCCACTGGAGCAGTACAACGTTTGAACATTATCTAAAATCCATCTCTTACTCACTGATACCATAATCCCACCACTCCACTATTTAACTTTTGAACCGCTAAAGCATCCCTTGATTTTTTTCTTTGAATAAAGAGCATGGCGCACGTAGGTGATGATAAATCGTTTCTCCGACTCTCTATTTAACGTTTAAGGATCTAAAAATATAATGGAATTCGCTCTTGCATAGACAGATAGTTATCAGACTCTTTAGATAAAAATCAGGCATTTAATCTGGTTTCATTGCAAAAAGTAGAAGGAAATATACTAGAAACAGACCAGATTCACCTGAGAAACTATTACCTCTACACGCAGAATAATCCTGTAGAAAATCAGATCAGGAGCTACCAGAGAGCAGGCAAGAAAATACAGTAATTTCCCAAACTACTGCATTTCTCTCTTTATCTTAATAGATGGTTCTCAATTACAGCTCTATTCAAGCGATAATAAAGTGGTTTTATGAAAACAACTGTATTGTGAACTATCTTACTTTAGGGATAATTAGATCTAGCGAAGTTTCAATAGTCGCAGTGTTTTTCAGTAGTCACAGTAGTTCTGGTAGTCGCAATAGCAGATGGATACAGAAATAACCATAGCTGAATTTTCCCATGTAATTCCATTTTCCTGAAGAATAGCTATTTTAGCCTTCGATGTAGAGTCAATAGCCTGAAAACAGTGTCACAAACGTTAGATATATTTTGTTGGATTTGAGGAATAGCAACGTTTTGTGTAAATTGTTGATAAAGAATCAATTTAGATATAAATGCTAATTTTTGATTTTGTGAGCTGCAGATGAGAGCTGTCTGCAGCCCGTAAGGAGATCTGATTCGAGACACCAGCATCTCGATTCTAAAAAAGTATTTTTTGAGATGAAACTTTTTGTGGAAAAATAAGAACTGGTTAACGTATTGAGAGTTGTGCGGATCTGGGAACGTTTTTGGAATCGAATTACCGGAAGCCTCTAAATCATAAATAAAACAAGTTTATTATATATTTATTGGATATATTCTATATAGCTAAACCT
>DATMYS010000303.1:0-3311 GCA_035560835.1 Methanosarcina sp. | reverse complement strand
GGCTAATATTAAAACTATCAGTTAATGGGTATCGACAAAACAGTTAAGTCATTCTTTCCAGAGCCGAGAGGTCAAGTAAAAGTTACAGGCCCATGAAGATCTCAAGTTAGCTATTTTAAGGGTTGAGTTCAGGTTGGTGATTTTGAAGATTGAGTTCAGGTTAGTGAGTTTAAGGATTGAGTTCAGATTGGCGAGTTTAGGAGCTGAATTCAAATTCGTGAGTTCAAAGGTTGAGTTCCGTACTGAAAATCCGATATTACAGGCTTCATAGGACTATCACAGGGTTATAAGCAGGAAAACTAAGAAGCAAGGAAAACTAAGGATCAAAGATTTTGGAACAGGACTTTTTCTAATTATGAATTATTATTTCAATTAAACAAATCAGGAGTTAATCTATGATAAACAAAAAATTTGGTAGAATAAAAAAGACTTTTGCCGTTTTGCTTGTACTTTGCTTTGTATTGTCAATAACAGCTGCAGCAGCAAGCGCAGCTGGTAATAGCAAGAATAACGATGGCTACAGCGATGGTTATCAAAAAGGTTATGGAGATGGCAGAAAACAGGGCCAAACAGATTGCGATAAATATGGCAGCGGAGAAACCCTCTCGAAAATTCCCTCTCCTCACAATGATAACAGATGGACCAAAAACTACAAAAATGGTTATAATAGAGGGTACCAAAAAGGATACATCGACGGTTACAATGGAAATAGGTATACATGCCTAAAATAAGGGATAAAAGCCTTTAAATCCAAAATAAAAAGGTTAATTCCTGATATGATAAAAAATTACCAGAGTAGGGGATTTTGTGTAAGAACTCCTGTTTTATTGATTTTGTTTAGTAACACTATCAGTCTTTCTGCTAAATGATACGGTTTGCGATCCTTCTGGTGATTTTGTTTGCGAATTTTTAAAATCTATCCGCTTTAATAAAAACGGAAGGTTTCGTGAAACAGGATTGAAGCACTGTATCGTTTTTATTGCTTTATTTAATTTGAAATAAATAATAAACGATATATTTATTTATCATCTATACTTATTTAATTATAATTTGTAGCCGTAGTAGTCTATAAACATGGGGAAGGTGCTCAGTGAGCCGGCTTTAAAATTCTATGTTTGATCTCTTAGGGGCAATTTTGAGACGTGCTCATTATAGCAGAAATCTACTTTGGGTCATGGGGGGCTAGTCATTAAAATAATCCGGAAAAAAGGATACTATATTTTCTATTCAGAAAAATTTAAAGAGACAATGTGATAAAACTTTTTAGCAGTTGGACCCCATAGCCTCGACTTACAATACTGGATTAACCGGGTAATACAGGATTAAACTGGTAGAGATGAAATTGAGGTTCTACATTCTGTGCACTGCTGCCTTATTCACTTTAATGATGTCTCCTACTTCAGGAGTACCTTTCTTAGCAGACAGCAACATCACTGCAACAATACATGGGGCAACATATGCATGGGACACTCTTGAACCTCTCAATGATACTGTAATTAGTATCAATTCCAATCCTCCTCAAGCAGTACTTGCAAAAAATGGCACGTATTCCTTTGAGCTCGGTCCCGGAGACTACGTTATTACAGCCAGGTATTACCGAAACAACACCGTAGTCTATTTAAAAGAAACAACTTTGAAGATTGAAGAGGAAGGGAACTATGTCTTTGATCTCCTGCTTTATCCGGTCTCCGAAAATCCGGCAACGGAAACAGCCGGAGACGAAACAAGTAGTGCCAATAGTGCCAATCCCACCGAAAAAACCAGGACTGACCTTTTTACTGTAAGCTACCTGCCAGTAGCCCTTATGTTTCTTCTTCTACTTGGCGGAAGTTATAAACTTTCCAGAAAGCAGAAAAAGATGAAAATAAACATACCTCAGGCAGGGAAGTTCAATTCATCTGAGCTTCTGGCAAATGCCCTCGGTAAAATTTATGGTTCTGGAGTGAAGCCGGGTTTCGAGAACCTCGTAGAAGCAGGTTCAGCAAAGGAATCGGTAATAGAGTCAGTGGATCCAGGAATAGAAATTGTAGATAATTCCAAAATTGAACCTGCTAATTTGAGAAAACCTCCTATTACTAAGGATCTGCGAGAAGTCCTTGATGTGATTCGGGGCCACAGAGGCAGGATTACGCAAAAGGATCTGCGCAGCAGGCTGGAGTATTCCGAAGTAAAAGTTAGCCTCCTGCTTTCAGAATTGGAAAAGAGAGGACTAATTAAGAAGTTCAAGCACGGACGTGAGAATATTGTGACTTTAACAGATGAGAAGCTCAGGGGAAGCTAAATTTATATGGCTCAATAAAAATGTAGCATAATGTAAATGTAACATAATTTGATAATTTGATAATTTGATAATGCAATATAATGGAAAAAAGAAAATCAAGGAGAATTCACTTGTTCCTCAGGGTAGAGAACTCGTGAACCTCCCAACTTTTTGAGTAGTAAGAACCTCACTGCTCTTGGTCTTACTGCTTTTTTAATTAAACCTGTTTTTTTAATCCAAAGGGGTGTATGGCTAATTAATTATTATCTTAAGCGAAGTAATTATCGTCTTAATTTACAGCCAACTCTGATCATCTGTTTCAGTGGTATCTGTTATAATCCCCGTAAAATTTGTTATAACCTCCGAACCATTTCATATACATTCTGAGCCATTTCATATACATTCTGAGCCATTTCATATAAGCCGTGTACCATTTTTTGTACTCGTTGCCATGTTTCTTCTTGTCCCATTTTCTCTTGTCGTTGTCCCACTTTCTTTTGTCGTTATCCCACTTTCTTTTGTCGTTATCCCACTTTCTCTTATCGTTGTCCCATATCCTAATTGCTGCTTGTTTAATCCAACGGGTGTATGACGAGATAATTGTTGTCTCATTTTACAGCCAGTTCTTACCATCTGCTTCCATGGTGGCTGCTATAACTACTGTAGGATTCGGAGTACTCGTAGTAGTAGCTATAGAATTCTTTGTAATAACCGTAGAAATTTTCATAGCTGACAAACCAACTAATATACATTCTGTACCATTTTTTGTACTCGTTGCCATGTTTCTTCTTGTCCCATTTTCTCTTGTCGTTGTCCCACTTTCTTTTGTCGTTATCCCACTTTCTCTTATCGTTGTCCCATTTATTCTTGTCATGGATATCAAACTTGTTCCTGTTGTCATCCCATTTATGTCTGCCATTGTCCCAAGGTGCTGCACCTACTGATGCAACTGTCACTGACAGCACAAAACAGACTGCCAGGAAAATTCCCAGTATCTTTTTCATTCCCAACATATACCTCACTCCAGAAATTTATTTAACCTTATTTATCT
>DATMYS010000302.1:0-2438 GCA_035560835.1 Methanosarcina sp. | reverse complement strand
TTATTGTTTCAAATGGTATTATTTCAAATCACATTACCGCATGCAAAAACTTATTGAGAAATTTATTGTTTTTTCTTACTGAACTGGATAAATCTGAAACAGCAACGTTATTATGATGTAAAACAATTTCTCAATGGGGATTGATGTGATAAAAGAAGCCATGTTCTACGAGAAAATCGGAGACAATAAAGTACACTGCAATCTCTGCGCCCAGAGCTGCAAAATTTCCCAAGGAAAAAGGGGCTTTTGCGGGGTCAGGGAAAACAGAGACGGAGAATTATATACTCTTATTTACGGGACGGTTTCAAGCGAGGCCGTTGATCCTATCGAAAAAAAGCCGCTTTATCACTTTTATCCGGGGTCTTACGCTTATTCAGTAGGGTCAATAGGATGCAATTTCCGCTGCAAGCACTGCCAGAACTGGTCGATTTCCCAGACCTGCCTGGAGGATGCTTACACAATGGATATTCCACCTGACGAACTTATTCAAAGGGCGCTCCTCTCACGCTCAAGCTCAATTGCCTGGACCTATAATGAGCCCACAATCTGGCACGAGTACACCTACGAGTGTGCAAAACTGGCAAAAGCCGCAGGGCTTGGAACAATATATGTGACAAACGGGTATATGACGCCGGATGCCCTCAGGCATATAGCGCCATATCTGGATGCCGCCAATATCGATATCAAAGCATTCAATGAAAAATTCTATCACGATGTCGCCAGTGCGAAACTCGCTCCTGTGCTTGAGGCTTCTGCCCTTGCAAAACAACTAGGGATTCATGTAGAGATTACGACCCTCATTATTCCCGGGGTAAACGACTCCCTTGATGAGCTAAGGGAACTTTCAAAATGGATGTGTAAAAACCTGGGGCCTGAGACTCCCCTGCATTTTACCCGCTTCCATCCCCAGTACAAAATGCAGAACCTCTCCCCGACGCCTGTCAAAACCATGCAGGAAGCCTGTAAAATTGCAACCGAAGAAGGGATGAAGTATGTTTATATGGGAAACGTCCCTGGCAGTGAGCGCAACAATACTTTCTGCCCGAACTGCGGAAAAATGTTGATTAAACGCGGCTATTTTGAAATCGAAAAGTATGAGATTACACCTGAGAAAACCTGTCCGAAGTGTGGGGAACACATCCCTATTGTAGGTGAATACGCAGGCTCAAAACAGGCACCGGATGAGTACGAATTTTAAACCGGGTATTAAGGCGCTAGACACGGAGAAGAGGATCGAAACTCCAGGGCAAAACCGCAAATTTACCAGTTAGGTATTCTCTACTGAATCAGTTAGGTGTTCTCTATTGAAACAATTAGGTATTTTCTACTGAGAGAGTTTCTATCAGATCTCAGAAAATATATTTTTCATACCCTTCCTGAAAGATTTTCATAATTCCTTCTCGCAGGGAAGGCGTATATTTTTCAGGCTCAGTTTTGACGGCCCCATGCAGTTCTTCAAGCTCGACCCATTCTACAGATACGGCTTCTTCCGGGTCAGGCCGAATTAAGCTTGCAGTTTTTTCCGAACACAGACCTGAAAATACCATGTGGAAGGCTCCTTCGTTTTCGAAGATGCAGGGAATTTTAAATAATTTTCGGAATGGAACCGAGATTCCTATTTCTTCAAGCATTTCCCTTTCCATGCAGGCTTCATATGATTCATTTGCTACAGTGCCGCTTACCGAGTATGTATAGCGGCCCGGAAACCACCGCTTTTGAGGCGACCTTTTCTGGATAAGCATTTTATTTTCAGGGTTGAGCAGGATAAGTTGAGCAGCCCTGTGAATATGCTTTCCCGAATAAAACTCCTCTCGGTCACGCAGCCCAAGAAAGTTATCGTTTTTGTCGACTTCGCTGATCTGCTCTCCCACAAAAACACTCCTTTGAATTGTTTCATTATCCGGGTTCGGTTCAGGATAAAAAGAAAGAATTTGGGTTAGAATGAAAATAAAAACGACAGGCTTCAATAAGAGGCTAAACCCGAGTTAAATGCCGTGAAAAGAAAAGAGAAACTTACTTTTCAGGTGAAACTCACGTTTCAGGGCATCTCAGGGTTCGGAAACTTCTTTTGGCCTTTCTGTAGATTTCTGGATCTCATCCAGAAGCTGGTCGTCGGTTTTGCCTCTTATGTCAATCCCAAGTTTCTGAGCGGTTTCCTGTACCTTGCTCTTTGGAGTTGTGGGCTCTTTTAAGGATTTCTCAAATTCCTTAAGGTTTAGTTCGGACTCCTTCTGGGCCTTTTTGAATTCTCCCATCGAACTTCCCATGGACCTGGCCAGTTCAGGAAGTTTGGCTGCCCCAAAAAGGAGTACAACGACTGCAAAAATCATTATGAGTTCATTTGTGCCTATCATCGCTTGACCTCAAGCTTTTCGTTTTCTTAAATAAATATAATTCAGCAGGTGATAAATGATTTGAAAATTGTAAATATCTATAAG
>DATMYS010000301.1:0-7097 GCA_035560835.1 Methanosarcina sp. | reverse complement strand
AAATCCAGCTTATCAGGAATTTAGTTTATTATTAAATCCGAATATCTCTTACTGAGCAAAATTTATTCATATGATATCTTGCTTGATTGCTTAGAGATCATTTAATTCAGAATGCGGAACTGTCTTATTCCTGTCTTTGTAATTCAATAAGCTAGGTTCCAGTCAAAAATACTTTCGTAGCCCCGAGCTTTCAAGATTACCTAGCTTTCAATTATGATGATAACAGATTAATAACCTCTGGAGTAACTTCTCTTGACAGGTAATGATATACTACTCTGGGATGAGACCCTATTTAAGGACCCGTCTGTGCTTGAGCCTGACTATCTCCCTGAATATTTTCCTCACAGGGAGTCACAATTGAATGGGATTAGATTTGCACTCAAGCCAGCCCTGCGCGGTATGAGGCCTTTGAATTGTTTGCTTGTAGGTCCTCCCGGAACAGGAAAAACCAGTGCAGTTATGAAGGTATTCGGGGAAGTTGAAACCCATGCACCTAATGTCGTTACTGTTAAAGTCAACTGTCAGATTGATTCCACACGTTTTGCAGTAATGTCCAGGATTTACAGGAAGCTTTTCGGAATCTCTCCTCCCAATTCGGGAATTGCGTTCAGGAAGATATTTGAAATCGTTGTTAATTTTCTTGTCACTTCGGAGAAAGTTCTGCTTGTTGCTCTGGATGACCTCAATTATCTCTGCTATGAAGGGCATGCCAATGAAGTAATGTACTCGCTTTTAAGGGCACATGAGCAGTACCCCGGAACGAAGATAGGAATAATCGGGATCGTAAATGATGCTTCGGACCTCTACTGCTTGGATTCCAGGGTGAATTCGGTTTTCCTGCCCGAAGATATTCCTTTCCCGAGATACGGCGGTACCGAAATTCTTGATATTCTCAAAGACCGCGTAAAATACGGCTTTTATCCGAAGGTAATTTCTGACGAGTTACTTGAACTTGTGGTCTCGTATGTGGAAAGGACAGGAGACCTCAGGGTTGGAATTGATCTTCTAAAACGTTCCGGTTTTAATGCCGAACGTAGGGGAAGCCGAACAATCTCTTCGGAAGATGTGGAAAAAGCTTACGAAGCATCCAAATTGCTTCATCTATGCAGGGGTATAAGCCTTCTGTCAGGTCCTGAAAAACACCTGCTTGAGCTAATAGCAAAAAGAGGAGAAATTCAGGCAGGTGAACTTTACAAGTCCTTCCATGAATTAACTCAGCTAGGATATACTCGCTTTTACGGGATTGTCAACAAGCTCCAGGTGCTTAACTACATAGATGCGGACTTTACCGGCAAGGGCCAGAGAGGCAGGACGAGAATTATAAAAACAAAATTCAGGGCTGAGGATATTCTTAAGTGCCTTGAAAAGAAGTGAGTAAAAAGTCCTCTAAAAGCCTGAAAAAGCTGCAAAAAAGAGATTTACGTGGAGATTCACATCGATTTCCGGTGAGAGGCCGGAACAGAGTTTTTCAGACTTCAATTTTTAAGGGGTTAAAAGGAGGGCATGGCTTGAAAACCGTGCCTTTTCCCGTTTGTCCCAAAATGATTTGTTACTTTTCCGGATTACATCATTCCTGGGGGCATTCCACCCATTCCGCCCATTCCTGGGGGCATTCCGCCCATTCCCATTTCTTCAGGGCCTGGGGCTGCACGGGTAGAAGCTATGATATCGTCGATCCTGAGGATCATAACTGCAGACTCAGTAGCTGCACTGATAACCTGGGTCTTGACTCTGAGGGGCTCAACTACAAAGTTTTCCCACATGTCAACAACTTTGCCTTCGAAAACATCGAGTCCTGCGGTCTTTACACCTTTCTCGTGCTGTGAACGCAGTTCCATGAGCATGTCGATTGGATCGAGACCTGCATTTTCTGCAAGAGTTCTTGGAATAACTTCGAGAGCTTCGGCATAGGCTTTGACTGCAAGCTGTTCTCTGCCTTCAAGGGTTGCTGCGTATTCCTGGAGCCTGAGTGCAACTTCAACTTCAGGGGAACCGCCGCCTGCAACAAGCTTTCCGTCCTCGATTGCAACTCCAACCACACGAAGTGCATCCTCAAGAGCGCTGGTGATACTGTCAACTACATGCTCTGTGCCGCCGCGCAGCAGGATTGTTACAGCCTTCGGGTTATCGCAGCCTGTGACAAAGGTCATGCTGTCACCACCAACTTTCTTCTCTTCCACGAGACCTGCATATCCGAGGTCTTCGGGAGTGATTTCGTCCATGTTGGTGATGAGTTTACCGCCGGTTGCTCTTGCGAGCTTTTCCATGTCGCTCTTTTTAACTCTGCGCACAGCAAAAATACCTGCTTTTGCAAGGTAGTGCTGGGCAAGATCTTCAATTCCTTTTTGGCAGAAGACAACATTTGCTCCGCTGCCGATAACTTTCTGGACGATCTTCTTGAGCATCTGCTCTTCCTGGTCAAGGAAGGACTGGAGCTGGTCAGGAGAGGTTATAGAGATTTCCGCATCTACTTCGGTATCCTTGAGTTCGATTGCGCTGTTGAGAAGAATGATTTTTGCATCCTTAATTTTTTCAGGCATATTGGGGTGGATTCTTTCCTTATCAATGATCATGCCCCGGATAAGCTCGGAATCCTCTACCTTGCCGCCGACTTTCTTAACAACGTTGATATTGTCTCTGTCAACAGAATTCTTTCCGTTTGTGTCCACAACGCTTGTTACAGCATCTACGGCAATTCCTGAGAGGAGCCTTTTGGAGGACTCTGCACCCTTTCCAGTCATTGCGGTTTCAGCAATGCTGACAAGCAGATCACGGTTGGACAGTTCTACTGTCATCGCAAGGGAGTTCAGGACTTCTACGGCTTTTTCGGCTGCAAGCCTGTACCCTGATGCGATAATTGTCGGGTGGATTTCCTGCTCGATTAAGTCTTCTGCTTTCTTTAAGAGTTCACCTGCGACCACAGCTGCACTGGTAGTGCCGTCTCCAACTTCCTCATCCTGGGTCTTGGCTACTTCTACTACCATCTTTGCTGCAGGGTGTTCGATGTCCATCTCTTTGAGGATGGTTGCTCCGTCGTTTGTAATAACCACATCACCCATGGAGTCCACAAGCATTTTGTCCATGCCTTTGGGACCAAGGGTTGTTCTGACGGCTTCGGCTACTGCCTTTGCAGCCATGATATTGTTACTCTGGGCATCCCTGCCTCTGGTTCGCTTACTTCCTTCTTTTAAAATAAATATTGGCTGTCCTGCCATGATTTAATCCTCCATTAGTGTGAGTTTGAAATAGCTCTGCAATTAAAATTGCAGTTTACATGTTTGTACTTCTATATAAACTCATCCTACTGGTAGTTCTGGATAATAGGGATTTTGCTTACTGGCTTTTCTCAAATAAGGGTCGGGATAAATCAGTTTCATGCCGGTCTTTTTCACGGAAAAAGTGCGTGCTTTCGGTTGCAGATTTTTCAAAAAAAGGATATGAAATGAGTTTTAAAAGAATGGGTTACTCACCAGTTTCGGAATGTGGCTTTTTCTAATTTAGGGAAGACTGCCGAGTCTATAAAAACACATATCTGCCGGGTCTATAAAAGCACATATAATTTTCAAAATTCTTCATTTCCACTTGGAAACCAGAGAATACTTGCATTAACTTCTTACTCTCCCGTTTCCGGAAGTTTTGAAAGCGCCTCTTCTATTTCGGCCGCTTTTTCAAAAGAAAGCCCAAGGGGAACCTCAGAATCTTCATATCCGCTATGCTTCCTTGATCCCTTACATCCGAAAGATAGGCCCATTCCCTGTTTGTATGCAAGTACGGTACAGTCTCCACAGATTGAAGCTGCGCCAATTGTATCCAGTACTGTCCTTTTTCCTTTGGAATAGGCACTGGCCTGAACAATGCGCATAGCTTTTTCGGGCTTCAGGAAAAGAATCAGCACATCAAAACTGCCTTTATTCAGGGATAGGGGCTCGACCCTTATAATGCAAAACTTTTTTTCCAATCTTGGGAGCGATAAGGCTGCATTTTCTGCAGCCTGCAAGTCTTTATATCTTCCGGAACTCAGGTAGTATGCAGCAGGGTTCTTTTCAGAGAAGCCCAGCACATAATCCCCCGGAGAGCAGCTTTGTCCCGAAATCAGGAACTTTTCTCCCATACGGGCTTTCTGCACAAGTTCGCAAAAAAGAAAACAGGATTTTTCAGGAGATTCTTCGTCTCCTGTATAAGCTACTCTCTCCTCGGCTTTTCCCTCGGCATTCTTTTCAATTTCGAGCCCGATTTTACATCCAACTTTGCGCCCAATTTCGTGCTCTGTTTCGAAGCTTACACACACAGGCTCACCGGCCTCCATCAGTCGGTTGAGTTCCGGATACTTTGAAAAAGGGCTTTGATCGATGCGCATGTAGCTTGCTCCTGTTTTTCTGGCCTTCACGTTTTTCTGGCTTTCACAAGAATTCCGCTTTTACAGATGTGAAAACCGGGCCCCTCATATCTATTTTTTTCTTTTTGCCTGTAATATAACGCTGGGCAACAGAGCCTATTCTCAGGTTAACTTCCGAGGGAACTTTGGCGATTCTTACCCTGACTATGTGCTCAGTTGCTCCTGACAGAGCGGCTTCTTCAATTTCTCTGGCAGCCTGGGCTGCAAATGCTTCTATAAAGCGAATTCCTGCCCTTGCAGAATGGTTTTCAAAAGCTTTTTGCCATTTCTTGGTATTCGGAATTCCCATGATATCTCCCTGATAAGCTACAACCTCATTAAAAGCTGCAGGCCCGCAAAGCTTTGTATTTTCTTCGGGCTCGATTACGGAAACTTTTACTTTTCTCCCGCAAATTTCTCCTTCCCATGCAGGGAATTCACAGGGACTTGGTTCTTCCCCATGCAGCTCGCACTGGGAAACGATAGAAGCTGCAATCGCAAGTCCTTCAGGAGTCTCGGGTACCTTATCTACGAAAACCTGTTTTGCGAGTTCGCCATCTGACATTTCCCATTCAGTATACTGCGGAATCTGCGGGTAGGTAAGAGAGCGGATATCGGGGGCATCATGAAGAATCATTGCCAGCCTTTCTACTCCAAGCCCTAGATTCATTACAGGGTACGGAATCTCATATTGGGCAAGGGCTGTTGGCGAATATATCCCGAAGGTTGCAATCTCGATCCAGCCGTCCGAGTACTTTGAGTTAGAGCCCACAAGTTTCGGGTGGAAAGCAAATACTTCAGTCTGTGTGTCAGGAATGTAGTATTTGCTGCGTTTCTCATCGGGCCTGAAAAGGAATTGTTCAAAGCCAAACTGGGAAAGAAGCCCTTCTGCAACGGCTTTCCCGTGGTCTACAGTTACATCTTCATCCATAATTACGCAGGAAGCCGAATAGTAAGTCATAAGTCTCGAGGCATCCTCCTGCTGTTCTCGCCTGAAGCAGCGGTCTACAGAGAAAAAGTGAAATGGAGGCTCTTGCCTTTCAAGGAGGGCACCGAGAGAAATGAACCAGCCGCTGGTCATGTGGCTGCGGAGTGTCTTTGTGCTTGCCTGGGGTACAAGCTCTTTAAACTCCGGGAAAACCCTGTCGATCATATCTGCAACAAGAGCATCCGAAACTCCAAGCGCCGCTGAAATCTCGGGCACAAGGTCATCTCCTTCTATCTTTCCCTTTTTATACGAATGGAGAACCTGCCTTATCTTTTCTATCCCATCGTCGCCCATATCCCCGAGAATCTCTTTTACTTCTGCGGTGCGCTCATCGGAAATTCCAACGTTCGGCCTTGGCAGGCCTGCAAGATAGAAACAGCGATCCAGAACTGCAAGAGCTTCGCTTCCGAATTGTTTGTGTACTTCTTTATCATCCACTATCAGAGGGTTCATCATCTCTTCAAAGCCCATTCTCAAATAGGCTTCTCTCAGTTTCTGGATAGTATCATAAACGGGATGGGCTTTTCCATATCTCAGAGTAGTCCTGGGATAACGTTCGTTCAGGGTAGGTGTCCTGACAAGCTTTTTCCCTTCGTTCCAGGTAAGGTCGAAGTTCTCTTTAGCGTCCTTTTTTATTTTGTCTGGATCAAATTTCATGCATATCCTCTTAATAAATTATTGTAATTCTAAGCCTATCAAGTGTATTATGAGCTGTCAACTGTAATTCTAAGCCTATCAAGTGTAACTCTAAGCTGTCAACTGTAATCATAAATTGATTTACTTGGAAATTCCAGATTACAAAGTTTAAACAGTTAGACTGCTGGACGGCTAGATTATTGTTAAAATAATCAACGGTTTATAGTTATCGAGTGAGCTGTATATTCGGCAGATTCCGTTTTATAACCAACTTTAAATTTTACGGTTTAAGAGCGCTGATTTGCTCGATGTTTGAGCATTCTTTTATCTAAGGCTATCTAAAGTTTGGACTCAAGATTTCGCATCGCAGTCTCAAGCTTTTTCTGACCAATTGCATTAACAACATCACCGCGCGTTTTTTCTATTAAAGAGCGGGATACGTCGGTTTTTCGCCTCAATCCTCCGGTTATGGCATCAGGGTAGTCAAAGTCCATAAGCACTGCATGGATATTTTCCATGATACCTAAAAACACTTCGGCTTTCTCAAAGGATTCTTTCCTTATAAGGTCCAGAACATGCCTTCTAAGCTCTCCGACAACGTCCCCAAGCCCGTTAAGGTAGGCTGCATATTCAACTCTTAACTCTTCAGGAGAGGGCAGTTTCTCTCTTTCTTCCTTTAGCAGGCTCCTGAGGATTGAAACTTCCGAATATTCCTGCTGGGCATGTTCTACAAAGCCTGCATGATAAATGTCAGCATGCCCTTCGAAAAGAACTTCAAGTTTCTCAAGTGCTTGTCCCGCGGTTTTGATACTTTTATCTGCCTTTTCAAAGTTCTGACCGTGCAAAGCAAATGACGCTGTCCTGCATTCCCTGACAACCTCTCGGGAAATCTTCAATCCTTCTTCCCTTATACTGTCTTTCGCCTCAAAATTTTCCCTTATCCGGCTCGAAATCTCTTCAAGCACGATTTCCATACCCCCTTTAATGTTTCTAACCCTTTAAATGATTGATTTTTCTACTTAAAAACTAATTTTCAGCTTGAAACTAAAATAGTTCTTATATATTGCTTGTATATTTTGAAAAATTTTAAAATTTCAG
>DATMYS010000300.1:0-9516 GCA_035560835.1 Methanosarcina sp. | reverse complement strand
CTCATGAACTGCGGATGTCAAGTCTTTTTCACGTTCTAGATTCGAAAAAGGATCTAAAAGGTGTTCTCAAAAAGTGAACTTCATTAATACATTTGTAACTATAATTTGTTTATGGAGATAAGCAAATGACGGAAAGAGTTTTTGCAACTGCCAAAACAACTGAGTCCGAGCAGAAATGCTCGGGTTCTTGCAAACATAAGCCCAGTTTTGATTCATCAGGATCTTCTGCTGATAGAATACTGCAACTTCAGAGAACTGCAGGGAATCAGGCACTCCAGAGACTGATCAAATCAGGAACCTATAGGCTAAACTCTGATAGGGAAGCAAAAGATATTTGCAAACTGGAAGCTGACAGGGTTACAGCAGGTGAATTTTCACCATGCCAGCAGACGGATGATCTATTTGGCTGGATTGACGGATAATCTCTAAAAAAGCAAAAGCTACTTTTTTATTCTTTTTTGTATTTCCAGTATTTGTTTGATTATATCAATTTAGCATGAATTCTCACCAGAAATCTAAAACTATATGAATAATGCCACAAAAATACCATCCTGACCTCAAATGTGTTTGATAAAAACAACCCTGTGCTCTCTATGCCCACTGTAATGAAAACAACAGGTACTCCATCAATGATGCCGTTTCCGGTCAATTCCATACCTATGCTTTTATGAAACGCTATTGATTGAAGGTTTGATGGTTTTGTTATAGCTTTTACCTTTGAGCATTGTTTTTCCCTGGAACATTTAATGAAATGTTCGTACAGCTTTCTGCCGAGGCCAAGCTTTCTGTAATTGTCCCTCACGGCAATTAAATGCGCATAGGCTACAGGGCTCGATCTGGGAATAAAAACCGAACGTATAAGCGTATACCGTATCCCTCTCTTTAAAAACAAAAGCCGTATTTCCGAATTCATTTATCAGGATGGGATGGTGCAGGTGTAAGGTTCTGTCACTGCCCCAGAATTCCTTGATATTTGTGATTATTTGATCAAAATTATCTTACTGAAGGAAGGTCAGCTTGTGTCCTGAGCAATTTTTCTGAATAATCAATCTGAATTATTATTTTATTTTTTCATTTTGTTTGCGTTTGGGCAACTTAAGGAGGATTTGCTGGCTAAATAAGGAGCATTTATTTACTAAGACTTGGAATTATTTTCGACTTAATCCAATTCAATTTCACTTCAATTTAGTTCAATTTCGATTCAATCTAATTCCAACTTGATTTGATTTAACTTCCTGCTGCTCTGAGCTTCTTCATAACGCAAATCAAATTCTGAAATACCATTAAGGATAGGAAAAATATATGCCCACTACAATTTCGTCTCCTGGAACGTAAACGGCCTCCTGGGCTGCAATCCACCCACCGCCCGGCTTACGTTCCCTTCGCTCTCTTATCACCAATACTGAGTGTGAGGTCGAGATGGACAGCATGTTAACTATGCCCGCCGGGAGAGCCGGTCACGCCGCCTTCTCTAGGTTTGTCGCAGGCACGGGCGGCACAGAGATCCTTGGTGCTACAAGCACGCTAGGCGCATTGGCCTTGAAGTCTCCCTCGTTCCAAGAGACTAAGCAGAAAGTCCAGGCAGACATCGCGGCTCAAATCGCAAAAATGGTGCCAACTTCTGTAGATGTAAATAACGTCTCAACTCTTTTTCCATTGAATGTGATCCAAAATTTAAGTTTATCTTTAGAAGTAACACCCTGAAGCAAGTTACATAGCAACATTCAACCTGAAAAACTTCAATGACAACCCATGTCAAAAGTGGCAATATACCCTTAGTTCCGCATTTTTAAGCACATATATGTCGCCTGATATCTGTACATACGCTTAAACTTAAGCACATCAGATGCAAGGTAAAATCTCTAAATCACAATCATCTTACCTCATGGATTTACGGAAAAGCATATATGCGCCTAAAAAAGCTGAATTTAGGCCATACAGAGTACATAATAGTTATGCACTTTCAAGTACGTCTACACTAGGCCGGACTTTACTGTCAAGCATAGGTGAACTAAATGGAGCGACAGCTAGTAGCAAAAACAGGCACATCAGAAGCAAAAACCAATGATCACAGGCCTTTTAGCTTCAGCTACGAACCTCGTTTTCCAATCAGAAGCATTTTACATTCCGGAAAAAACTTGAGTAATCAGCCCAAACTTTATCCGGCAAAGCTGCAGGCGAAACTTGCAGTCAGCCAGCCCGGAGATCCTTACGAGCAAGAGGCTGATAGAGTAGCTGACATAGTGATGAGGATGCCTACGACTTCGGTGTCCTCTATAGAGTTCTCTAAAGTTTCTGTTTTTCCTGATCAAGTACAGCGTAAATGCTCGAATTCTTGCAAGCAAAATATTGGGTTCAATTCTTCAGGACCTTTTGACGATAGAATACAGCAGCCTCAGAGAATCGCAGGCAGTCAGGTAGTCCAAAGACTAATCAAATCAAGAGCCCTACAGGCTAAACTTAGAATCAGCCAGCCCAATGATATCTACGAACAGGAAGCTGATAGTGTTGCAGACCAGGTAATGAGAATGCCTGATCCTATTCTTCAGCGCAGATGTGCTAAATGTGATGAAGATAAAAGAAATGTTTTACAAACCAAAAGATCTCCAAGACAAGCACAATTAACCCAGGAACAAGCTGTGCCTCCTATTGTACAAGATGTACTGCGCTCGTCAGGTAAGCCGCTCGATGCAGCTACACGTGCTTATATGGAGCCAAGGTTTGGACATGACTTCAGCGGAGTGAGGGTGCATACGGATGCAAAGGCGGTGGAGTCGACAAAGGCGGTGAATGCGCTGGCGTTTACAGTGGGAAGGAACGTAGTTTTTGGAACTGACCAGTATGTCCCGTACAGAGCTGAAGGAAAGAGGTTGCTAGCGCATGAGTTGGTGCATGTGTTGCAACAGCAGACCCGGGGCTGGGGCGGGCCTGAGAGGGTACAGAGGCAGCAGGGTCCAAAGTGCGAGTGGGACCCCAGGGCTGCGGTGGCAGCTAGTAACGCCTATGCCATGAAAAGCCAGGAATCACCGGGCATATGGTTCGACGACTGGAATGATGATGAAAGAGACAACGATGGGGATAATGTCATCGACGGCTCCTCGGAGTCAGGAACCGATGGCGGCAACTACAACTGCAACCCCTGGAGCCTCAAATGCTCTGCAGGTGTCTACTCGGCTTCCATCTGTAGCGGAGAGAAAAGAAGGAGGACGGACGATCCTCTTTGCAGCAGGCAAAGTCATAGTGTAATTTATCGAGTCTGCATCGATATCCCCAGGCAGGCTTATCACAAGGCCGGGTTGGTTTCGTTTCCTAACACCCGTGATGTATCTGAGGCAATTCGCCAGTTATCCACCAGGAGAGATTGGAAAGTGTTCCGTCTTGGCAACAACCTGATGGATGGAGACTTTGTGGCTAATAGCCAACACTCGGGAATCGTCTATCAAGGGCAAATCATTCATCTGCCAGGCCAAACGGGACGGCGGCAACACTACAATTCTGCCTTGCCAAGCCAGAAAAACGACATAGAAATGACATCAGACCTATGGCATGGAGGCTTCTCGTTCAGAGCAAGGCCGGTAAAAGACCGAAAATGTGTGCCACTTGTGTCATTCCGCGCGTTAGATAACGACTTTGGCGAGCAGGGAAGCCCGTCAATATCGATGGATAGTGATATGATAGGGCTAACGCGGAACGATGGTATTACTTATGGCACGTGGGATCGCCGGCCGCGGGTGGAACGGTTGCAGGATAAGCTAAACAAGCATGGTGCGGTGCTGAATCCGGATGGCATGTTTGGAGAGGAGACTGCTGTGGCGTTGCGGCAGTTCCAAGTCACAGTGGGCCTGCTTGAAGATGATACGGTAGACCCTGCCACAGCCAGGGCGTTGGAGACCTATGCACCCGATCCAGATCAACCAGCGGCAGTGAGCCACATTGAGGGCCTGCAGGTGAACGATGGCGTTACTTATGGCACGTGGGACCGACGGCCGCGGGTCGGCGAGTTACAAGAACGCTTGAGCGGTGCTGGTTTTCCGTGCAAAGTGGATGGGATGTTTGGCCCAATGACCGCCAAAGCGCTACACAGCTACCAGGCAACGAGCGATTTACCACAAAGTGACACTGTGAACCGTGCCACTGCAGATGCACTTGAAGGGCGAACAAGGGATGATACAAATCAGCAGTGCCGTGAAGGGGAGATCCCCTGGATTGTGTAGCGAGTTAGCAAGAAAGTCAACCAATGAGGGACATGGTTCTAAGAATATGTCTAACTACAGGAATATCAAAGGCTGGATAGGTTTTCAATTCTCTGAGGCGTAAGCAGTTGGGAGATAAAAAACAGTGAAGAGCCCAAACATGTAGAATTACCACGATCAATGTCAAACATAGGTGAAATAAATGGAGCGACAGCTAGTCACAAAGCCAGGTATATCAGAAGCAAAAACCAATGATTACAGGTCTTCTAGCCTCAGCCATAAACCTAATTTTCAAGTTCGTGGATTTTTACATTCTAGAAATAACCTGAGTAATAAACCCAAACTTTCTCCGACAAAGCTGCGGACGAAACTTGAGGTCAGCCAGCCCGGAGACTCTTACGAGCAAGAAGCTGAGCAGGTAGATGAGCAGGTAATGAGGATCCCGGAGCCCTCAGTCTCCTCGATAGAGTTCTCTAAGATTCCTGTTTTTCCTGATCAAGTACAGAGAAAATGCTCGAACTCTTGCAAGCAAAAGCCCAGCTTCAATTCGTCAGGATCTCTTGCTAACAGAATATTACAGCCTCAGATAACTGCAGGTAATCAAGCAGTGCAGAGACTGATTAAGTCAGGAGCTTTACAGGCAAAGCTCAAAATCAGCCAGCCTAATGATATCTACGAGCAGGAAGCTGATAGGGTTTCAGAGAAGGTAATGAGGATGCCTGATCCAGAAATCCAGAAAAAGCAGAAATGCCCGTTGAGAAACGATGCATTGTGCAAGGAGGATAAAATAGATGAGATAACCGTAATGAGAAAAGAAGCAGGTGCCCAGATCAGACCGTCCAGCTTTCAGGATAATATACTGTTTCGGCAACAGAAGTCTACAAAGCCTGAACTATCTACCACTCCTAAATCCTATGACGAGAAATCCGCTCCAGTATTTGCTCTGCCATTGATACACCGGTTGGTTTATTATAAAGACACTGATTCTTACAATGACCTGGTAACCGGAGTACGGTATTCACGGAAAGAGTTAGAAAACTACGCAGAAAGTGCCCGAAACCAGATAAATCGATACAGGAAGGTAATCTCCATCCTTCACTGTAAACTCAAAGAACTGCAGGGTAATCCTTTAAGCGAGAATCCCAATAAGCCGGCCAATGAATATATTAGTGAAGCATTTTATGAAGAAGCACAGAAGTCTTTCTCTATAACTAGCAATACAATTGGTGGGTATACAAAAGCGGGTGATGCCTACGTTCAAGATTTCTGTAGTATCGTGATGCCGGAAACTGAAGAGAATCCTTTTTTTATTTTTCCATTCTGGCAGCATGAACGGTCCCACCAGAAAACGTGTCTTTCCAACAAGGAAAACTACAGGAAAAATGGGTTGAGCGACCTCGCAGCAAATGTCGAGGTCGCAGACGAGTTCAATGAGCCGATTTTCCTGATTATGGATGAGATAAATTCTTATGAAGTTACGGTCCGGGAACTAGAAAAAGAATTAAGTGTATTTTTTTCTGGTTCAATTGACACTGCATCCAAAGGACCAATGAGTCTGCCGGAGACTTACAGCATCCACCGCAAGGCTTCCCTTGACCAGAGTGAGTCCATACCCTACACACGAACGAGTGTCTTGCCTGATATCCATGATGTTCTGCGGTCTTCAGGTCAGTCGCTTGATACACAGACCCGTTCGTTCTTCGAGTTCCGGCTCGGGTATGATTTTAGCGATGTAAGGGTACATACAGATGGGAAGGCGGCAGAGTCAGCACGTGCAGTAGATGCGCTAGCGTATACAGTGGGCAAGGATATCGTATTCAAAGAGCGGAAATATGCCCCGGAAACAGTCACAGGGAGACAGTTATTGGCGCACGAGCTGACGCATGTAGTACAACAAAGTATGGGTAATAATGATAGACTTTGCATAATGCGAGAGCAGGCTACTACAGCGTCTACTAATTATTATCAATGGAATTTACAGCAACCGCGCTCACTGACACAAACTCTTGATCCTACTCTAATAAGCAAAGACGAGCTAATCTGTGAAATTGAACTTATAAAGCAGTGGCTGTGGAACAATCCAGCTCCAGGAGCTGAGCGAGATAACCTTTTAAAGGTTTTGTCCAGTCTGGAGCAGCCCAAACATGAAGCAAGACCATCAGTGGTGACTGAGAAAGAGCGAAAAGAAAAAATCGAAGCGCTGAAGCAGAAAGGTAAGAATATAGATGTTTCTATTTATACACATTACAAGGGAATGGATACTGCAGAAGCAATATTAGAAGGTATTGCGAAAGGACGCGAGACAAGAAAGGTATCAGATGCTGCCCTACCCATGGAATATTTTGAAGACATTGGCATAATCTTATCGGAAATATCCAAGCAATCGGGTGGGGCTATCAACTTTGTCCGTGAATTGCATCTGATGGGACACGGAAGAGAAAACGAGTTTGGATTCGGTCGCTATTTTTATAAGAGCGAAGATTTGAAAAATTACAAAACTGGGCTATATGCAGATTATATGACTGAAGGTGCCACCATTTACATGGAAGGATGTGACGTTGCAGCTGGGGAAACTGGACTAAAATACTTGAAGGAAGTAGGACGGATCTTTTTTGGTAATAAGAAGTCAGGATACTTGAAGGGTAATACCTGCGAGATTCACGGTATCGGCGAAATGACTGAGTGCGGCCCACGTACCCTACGTTGGCCTAGTGACTTTAGATAAAGTAGAGATCGAGTCTCATCTCTGTTCCAGTTTTCTCAATCAACGGTGTACTTATATTAACCAGTCAAATTTTGGGTAGTGTCTTTTAAGTTATTGATTATCTAAATATTAGTTACATTAGCTGAACTTTAACCTTAGTTTGACAGTATTTGCTAATTGATACTGAATATTTCCCTTCTATTTTGGTCCAATTGATCTTGACAATTCTTTTAAATTTATGAAAGTTTATGATATATTCTATGTAATTCCACTCTTTTTTGCTACGATCAAGCTATTCATCCGATCAAAATTAGCAAAAATATAGTTTTTGCCTCCATTTATCTTGAACTTGATTGTAAGTGTCAAATTCTTCAAGCTTTTTTTGTTTATGACCGCCTTTTTGACTCTCTTTTGCTTCCTATAACTTCTTCATAACAGCTCTTGCCTTTTTGCTTCCAGCTGCCTTTTCTGTAACGATTCAGAAAAATAGAAATACTTAATGCTGCTAGGTTTGACGATTTTTATCCCATATATCCTGAGTTCCCAAATTTTAAGCGCATACACCTAATTCCGCAAACATACTAAGTCAGTAGATTGTGGTTTTGAAATTGGAACTTATAATTTATGTGCTTAAGCGCATACTTCGATATCAAGAGACGTTTATGCGCCTAAAAATGCGGAACTTAGGATATATACCTTTTCTGAGGGTTTCCTCCTGAAAATCGTGATCATAAGCCGCTGAAGAAGCTCCCTTTACCTCAACCAACCCTGATTGGTTTTCTGTAACAGTTTCTTCAGCATACGGGAGAACCTCGCTTGAACCCTCAGCTTCGGCATGGGTAACCCTACTTGAACCCTCAGATGACTGGGAAGGATTTTCCGTTGAGTCTGAAACTCCTGGTGATAAGGCCCCGGAGTCCGAACTTTCTATAGAATCAACATTCATTTCCTAGGTAGAGTCTATACATCCTGATAAAAATACAAAAATTGCTGCAAGACAGATTAAAGCTTTGTAATGTACTTGAGAATTCATGATTCACTTCTTATTCAGGCTTTGAGCACCTTAAGCTGAAGTTTTCGGGAAAATATTTGAAAAATGAAGTTCAAAAAGAAATAACCCTGGTTTTATATTTTCTAGTCTTATACAGATACCTAATATATAATATTATATAATAATAAAGGCTTATATTACCGGAAATTATATTACTTGTTAGGAAATTGGACAAAAAAGGTATAAAGACGAGGGTAGGAATATCTAATATGCTTTTATTGGCACAGACCAATGAGTTAATCGAAATTTACTCGTCAATTTCCTGCCAGCTTTTCCAGACACATCAGGCACTGCTATTATCATATAAATGCCATAAGTTCTTCATTTCTTCATCTGCCGATTTTTATCAGGAAGTGTGGCATGCGATTCAGCAGTTAAGGGCATACAGATGAAGCGATTGAATATAAACAATAATGCTAAACAATAATACCAACTTCAATCAACTTATTAATGTCAACCTTCAGCGAGAAGCGATATTATGGGAGCGAAGTCTGAGCCCGTTGGGAAACAGTCCTTAAATCTCATTCTAATGGCCGGGCATGCTGGAAGTTTTCGAGAAATCGATGATGGCAGGAAACTCGCAAAAAGTACGAATCAGAAAGAATATGAGATCTATACCAGTCCAGGTGAGCTTCGAGAGATTATACCTGCTGCAAAACGAACCAGTCAGGACAATCAAGAAGCAAGTGATATTGGCAAGAATGTCATAATAATGCAGAATCTGTTTTATGGTATTCAAGTACAATCACGTATGGGCCTGGATATAAAAATAGGAAAAAGTACAGCTTCGAGAGCTCAACTGTTTGAATCTGGGGAAAAAAGTCGTGCTGGGGCCTTTTTTAAAGAAATGATGATGAAGCTTTATGATCATTATACTAAATCTTCTACTCGAGGATGGCGGGCTATTCCAGTAGATGACGGAAATAGGGCAAAAACAGGTCGAAATTCCGAGATATTCTTGAGGAAACAACTTGATAGAGTAAATGTGAATAAAGACACGATGTTAAAAAATATTATAAGTCAACTTGATCTAATTAAAGCGCAATTGGAGCAAAGTCAAAAAACATTTATTGCATCCAGTGTCCTGATCGTAATAGATCTTCAGAATCCAGGGACCGTACGTGCAAAATTAATTGATTTAGCGCATCCTATCGATGTGAATAATAAACTGTTCCAAAAATATAAAGAAAATTTTAATGAGGGGATAAATTCACTTATTACTTTTTTTAGAATTTACGCAGCCGAACAGTAGGTACAAGTAGAACAGGTTGCATAGACAGGTTACAAAGGTAACTATTAATTCACGTTATTAATAGGATTCCTGATAGACCAAGAATTCCTGATAGACAAGTTTAACCTGTCAAGAGACTTGTTTATATTGCTAGTTATATGCTACAAATTTTAATATATATGTGAATTAAGACAACTCTGGTGAAATATGTTATTGGACAAACTTATTTAATATAGAGGCATTCCAGAATATTTAGAGTGGACGTAATTAGATTCCCAGATAAAGATATTTATATTTTTCAGATCAAATTGCGAGCGGCCACCCCACCCTAAAGGAT
>DATMYS010000299.1:0-5638 GCA_035560835.1 Methanosarcina sp. | reverse complement strand
GAACATAATGAATGTATAACTTATTTACAACTGCCTGTGGAAAAATAAAATATATATTACTTTCTGCAAAAATAATAGAACTCGCTTTTAACAAGGAAAGTTTATGTGAAATCGATAGCAATAATAACTGTAAAGCAATCTTGAGATCCTGACCATAAACTATTGATTAACATAAGTTGGAAAATAATGGATATCTGGTGTATGAGAAAACATGTAGGGTCTAAAAACTTTACAAGAAGTAGGTTAAAAAATTGAGCATTAAACATTAAACGATTAGATCGAAAGATTGAATCAAATGTTTTACTGTCAGGTTCCGGATTTTAAAAGTTCTGGCAGAGAGATAATGAATAAACTAATTAATATAGCAAAATATTAGAAAAATTGTCTGATCTTACAAGTGACAAATTACTCACAGGTGACGAATTCCTCGCACCTGGGTAAATACTAGCCTTTAAATTACCTTTAAGATTCGGAAAGGGTTGGAATGGAAAAAAATTTAAGAAAATCTGGGATTGACATTATTGGAGAGGTGCCCTGGGGAACGCATTTCTGTCAATTCTACCAGACAAAAAAGGATTTGATTGACATACTGGTTCCCTACTTCAAAGCAGGGCTGGAAAACAACGAATTCTGTATGTGGGTTACATCAGAGCCCCTTGAAGTGGAAGAGGCAAAAGACGCTCTTAGAAAAGCTATTCCTGGGGTTGACGTTTATCTGGAAAAAGGGCAAATTGAGATTATTCCTTACACTCACTGGTATGTCAAAGAGGGAATTTTCGATTCGCAAAGAGTACTTAATGGCTGGATAGAAAAACTCAATCGAGCTCTGGCTGCCGGCTACGACGGTTTAAGGTTGACCGGAAACACCTTCTGGCTGGAAAAAAAAGACTGGAACAGTTTTGTTGATTATGAAGAAGAAGTCGACAGCGTCATTGGCAACTATTCCATGATAGCTCTGTGTACGTATTTCCTCGATAGGTGCAGTGCAACCGAAATTATTGATGTAATTATCAACCATCAATTTGCCCTGATTAAAAAAGAAGAGAAATGGACCCAAATCGAGAGTTCCAGGCGCAAAGAAGCAGAAAAAACAGCTATTCAAGCCACAAAAAATTGGGAACATACATTTGACTCTGTACCAGACTTAATAGCTATAATCGACGAGGAATATGGAGTTGTTCGTGCAAACAGGGCCATGGCTGAAAGGCTTGGAGTGACACCAGAAGAGTGCGTAGGATTAAAATGTTATCGTGTTGTTCATGGGACGAATGAACCGCCCTCTTTTTGCCCTCACCGTCAGTTGCTTGCAGACGGACTTGAACATATAACAGAGGTTCACGAAGATAGCTTGGGTGGCGATTTCATAGTAAGTGTATCTCCTATTCATGATTCTGAAGGAAAAATTGTTGGATCTATTCATGTTGCCCGTAATATCACCGAACGCAAACATACCGAACTAGAACGTGAGATTACTGTGGAATTCTTACGTCTCGTAAATGAAAGTAGAAGTACATCAGAATTAGTTAATTCTTCCGTGAAATTCTTCAAGGAACGTTCCGGCTTTGAGGCTATCGGCATTAGGCTCAAAGAAGGTGAAGATTATCCTTACTTCGAAACTTCTGGTTTCCCTGAGGAATTTGTAAAGTTGGAGAATAGCCTCTGTACAAGGGATGCCATCGGACGGCCTATTCGCGATAGTAATGGCTATCCAATCCATGAATGTATGTGCGGAAACATTATTCACGGAAGGTTTGATCCATCGAAGTCGTTTTTCACAAAGAAGGGAAGTTTCTGCACAAACTCCACTACTGAACTTCTCGCTACCACAACTGATGCTGACCGTCAAGCAAACACACGTAACAGGTGTAATGGTGAAGGATATGAATCTGTAGCTCTGATTGCTCTGCGAGTTGGCGGCGAATGTTTAGGTCTTCTTCAGTTGAACGATAGACGTAAAGGGCAGTTTTCTCCTGAAACAATTTCATTGTGGGAACGTTTGGCTGAATATCTTGCCGTTGCCATTGCCAAAACTCGTGCAGAAGATGCTTTGCGTGAGGCATACGAGAATCTCCAGGTGCAGTCGGAGGAGTTGGAGGCTCAGACCGAGGATCTTCAGGAAGCTTATGAAGCATTAAGCGAAAGCAAAAAACGCTTCGAGCTCTTAAGCGAGGCGAATGCCCTCCTCCTTTCAAGCAAAGAGCCCGAAACCACGATCCAGACTATTGCCAAGAAGGTAATGCGCCACCTGAACTGTGATGTGTTCTTTAACTACGTTTTTGACGAGGCACAGGGCAGGCTACATCTCAACGCTTACGGTGGGACAAACGCAGAGTCGGCTAAAGAGATCGAATGGCTGGATAAAGGAGTCGCCATATGTGGCTGTGTAGCCCGCGACGGTTGCCGTATCGTTTCCGAGGACGTACAGTATAACGGAGACAAGCGAGCTGACCTTGTGCGGTCGATGGAAATTCAGGCGTACTCCTGCCAGCCTCTCCATATAGGAGAGAAAACAATAGGCACACTCTCTTTTGGCACGATGAGCAGAAAGGGCTTTACGGAGGACGAGCTTGCCCTCATGAGCGTCGTGGCTGACCAGGTGTCGGTGGCCATCGAGCGTAAACAGGCCGAGGAGACGCTGCGCAAGAGTGAAGCGCGTCGGAAGGTTGCCGAGGCCGTGCAAGCTGAACGGGAGCGATTGAACAGCGTGCTTGACATACTGCCGGCTTACGTGATACTGCTCTCACCGGATTATCGCGTTCCGTTTGCGAACCGTTTCTTCGAGGAGCGCTTCGGCAAATCTGAGGGCCGACGTTGCTACGAATATCTCTTCCAGCGTACCGAGCCCTGCGAGAACTGTGAAACCTACAAGGTGCTCAAAACAGGTGCGTCTCATCATTGGGAGTGGATAGGTCCGGACGGCCGCAATTACGACGTATACGACTACCCATTTAAGGACTCCGATGGTTCCACACTCATCATGGAGGTGGGCATTGATATCACCGAGATCACACAGGCGCAAGCGGCTGTTCAGGCAGAGCGGCAACGGCTCTTTGACGTTCTGGAGACGCTACCGGCAATGATATCCCTGCTGACACCTGACTATCATATCGCCTTTGCCAACCGAAGCTTCCGCGAAAAATTTGGTGAGTCTGGTGGCCGGCACTGTTACGAACATTGCTATGGGCGTACCAAGCCTTGTGAATTCTGCGAAACGTATAAAGTGCTTGAAACCGGTCAGCCCCACCATTGGGAAATTAACAACCCGGATGGAAGCATGAGTGATGCCTACGACTTTCCGTTCACCGACATTGACGGTTCGCCCATGATCCTTGAGATGGACATTGACATCACCGAGCAAAAACGCGCTGAGGCGGAGCTAAAGAAGCGTAGGGAGCAGATTGAGAACGCTTATAATTCTTTGAAGGAAAGTGAAAGGAGTCTTTCTGAAGCTCAAAGGATGGCACATCTTGGAAACTGGGACTGGAATATTGTAACTAATGAGTTGTACTGGTCTGATGAGATTTATCGTATCTTCGGACGCAGCCCGCAGGAGTTCGGGGCAACTTACGATGCATTTCTTGAGTATATACATCCAGATGATCGAGATTCTGTAGATAGGGCCGTTAAAGAAGCTTTAAACGGAAAAAGCTACGATATTAATCATCGGATTACCTTAGCCAGTGGAGAAGAGCGTATAGTACATGAACATGCCGAGGTCATTTTTAACGAGAAAAATCTCCCTGTCCATATGAGAGGAACAGTTCAGGATATTACCGAGCAAAAAATGGCTGAAAAAGCCTTAGAGATGGCTAATGCATATAATCGCAGTCTCATTGAAGTCAGCATAGATTCCTTTGTAACTATCGGTCCGGATGGTAAAATTACTGATGTAAATAATTCAACAGAATTTGTTACGGGTTATTCCCGTGAGGAGTTAATCGGGACTGATTTTTTGGATTATTTCACCGAGCCTGAGAAAGCCAGAGAAGGATATCAGCATGTGTTCCAGAAAGGGCTAGTGCGAAATTATCCACTGGAGATTCGACATAAAAACGGGCAGATAACGCCTGTTTTGTATAATGCATCGGTTTACAGGGATGAAACTGGAGAAGTTATTGGGGTTTTTGCAGCTGCACGTGATATTAGTGAGCAGAAAAAGGCTGAAGAAAAGATACGAATACTGGCGAGCGCTGTCGAATCATCGGATGATGCCATTATAACCAAGTCTCTTGATGGCTTTGTTACAAGTTGGAATAGGGGAGCAGAGCAGATTTATGGCTATCTTGCCGAAGAAATTCTCGGAAAAAACATCTCAATAGTTGAACCAGATAATCTTAAAGGGGAGATAAAGCAGTTAGTTACGAAAATTCAAGAGGGAGAGAGAATCCAGCACTATGAAACGGTACGATTGAGAAAGGATCGTACATTAATAGATATTTCGGTAACTCTCTCTCCGGTTTTTAACGCATCTGGCGCGCTTATAGCTGTCTCCATTATTGCAAGAGACATTACCGAGCGAAAAAAGGCAGAAGAAGCTCTAAGATTATCAAGCATTTATAATCGTAGTCTGATAGAAGCTAGTCTGGATCCCCTGGTTACTATTGGCCCTGATGGGAAGATAACCGATGTAAATAAAGCTACGGAAATGGTTACCGGTTATTCAAGAAATGAATTAATTGGGACTGATTTTTCGGATTATTTCACCGAGCCTGAGAAAGCCAGAGAAGGATATCAACACGTCTTCAGGGAAGGTTCGGTACTGGATTATGAACTTGAAATTCAGCACAGAAATGGTCATCTAACTCCGATTTTGTATAATGCTTCGATTTATAAAGACGAAACTGGTGAGGTTATTGGGGTTTTTGCAGCCTCTCGTGATATCACCGAACGGAAAAAGGCAGAAGAGCTGCTAAAACTGAAATTAGAAGAACTTGCTCGTTCAAATGCGGAGTTAGAACAGTTTGCCTACATCTCATCCCATGACTTGCAGGAACCCTTAAGAATGATAGCAAGTTACTTGCAGCTTTTGCAAAGAAAATATCAGGGAAAGCTTGACGATAAAGCTGATAAATACATCTATTTTGCTGTGGACGGGGCTTCCCGTATGCAAAACCTCATAACTGATCTTCTGGAATTTTCTCGAGTGACTACAAAGGCCAGGGGATTTGAACCTATAAACTGTAAATCTGTTCTGGATAATGTGTTATTTGATTTAGAGGTATTGATAAAAGAAAATGAAGCCAGTGTCTCTTCTGGTTCTTTACCTGTAGTAATGGCAGACCCTATCCAGTTTGCTCAGGTGTTCCAGAATCTTATAAGCAACGCTATAAAATTCCGCAGTGAAAAAGCTCCAATAATTGAGATTTCTTCCGAAAAAAAGGCTGATCAATGGTTATTTTCAGTAAAGGATAATGGGATTGGAATTGATCCTAAATACTCGGAGAGAATTTTCGAGGTTTTTAAAAGACTTCATAAAAGAGAAGAGTATCCGGGAACAGGAATAGGGCTTTCAATTTGCAAAAAAATAGTAGAAAGACATGGAGGGCAGATTTGGGTAGAATCCGAATCAGGCAAGGGCTCGACCTTCTATTTTACTTTACCAATAACTCCTGTAAAAACTTCATGATAAAGACTTTAT
>DATMYS010000298.1:0-12560 GCA_035560835.1 Methanosarcina sp. | reverse complement strand
AGATTCCAATTTAATTTTATCTGTCAGTGTCATCTTATTACACAATAAAGTTACCTGCAAATTCAACCCATATCCCGCCTGCTGCTTAATTAACCAGGACTCGACCCGAGCTTAAAATATGAACATTAGTAGAAAGATCCTTGTTATTATCTATATCATCTTTGCTCTTCTCATTTCAGTTGTTATTTTTGCGTCCCAGAGCATCCTCGGTTCCAGTTTTTCCGACTTGCAGGAAAAAGAGGCAACTGACAATGTAGAAAAGGTAGAGAACATGATTGACTTTAAGATTCTACAACTTGATAAGATCAACTCTGATCTCTCTTCAAGAGACGATGTCAGGATTTTAATGCTCGATCAGCACCCTCAAAATCTCAATAAAACTTCATTGGATGACATTTTTTCAATTAGTGGATGCGATTTCGTTTTTCTGGTAAATAATTCAGGGTATATTGCTTATTCTGAAGTTTCGGATTCTGAGCTCTCTACTAATGCTTCCGCTCTTCCCGAAGTCCGCCAGAAAATTAATGACGGCAGTTTCCTCTGTAAGGGGGCTAAAACCTCTATAAACGGTCTATTCCTGCTGGAAAATGGTCCTGCAGTAATCTCCAGCCAGTCTGTGTTCGCTGCACCCGAGAATAAAGAAAGCTCAGGTACGGTCATTCTTGGAGAATATCTTGATTCGAGCTTTATCGAATCCGTCCAGGAAAGTACAGGAAGTACATTTACGCTCTACAGTTTCAACAATGCGTCCTCAGATTTTCAGCAGGCGTTTTTTAAGAACCCTAGTTCGAATTTCACATATACGGTAACTGGAGAATACGTTACCTGTTATTCCGTGCTTGAGGATCTTTCTGGAAGCCCGACTATTGTAATCCGGACTGACGCAGACAGCAGTATCTATGCCGAAGGTCAGAAGGCTCTCCGATACATAGTGTTTTTCCTTCTGTTCTCAGGCCTCATGATTGGGGCAAGTTGTAAGTTTCTTCTTGATAGGGAAGTGGTATCCCGAATAGTTGCAATTGATAATTTCGTGGAGAAAGTAAAACTTAATGAAAGTTTTTCTGAACGATTTTCTATGGACGGGGATGATGAGCTCTCAAGGCTGTCCGAAGGAATAAACCAGACCCTTGATCGCCTTAGAACTACTTCTGATGATTTTAAAGCCCAGGAACACGAAAAAAAGCTAATCCTTGATTCTCTCAGTGAACTCGTAGTCTTTATGGACTCCGAATTAAAGATAGTCTGGCTAAATAAAGCCGCTCTTGACCATATGAGTGTGAAAATGAATGATGTTATCGGGCGCCATTATCAAGATCTGTATATTTTATATAAAGAAAATCCGAGCAAATCTCCTGTACTGAAAGTACTGGAATCCGGAAGTGAAGAGTTCGGGGAAGTAGTTACGCAGGACGGAAAGGTCTGGACAGTCACTGCGATTCCTATAAAGAACGAAGACGGCAGGATTACCGGGATCCTTAAAACAGGGCTTGATATTACCGCACACAGGCGTTCGGAAGAAAAATTAATTCAGGCAAAACTCGAAGCTGAAGACGCCAATAACTCCAAGAGTGAGTTTCTTGCAAATGTGAGCCATGAGTTGCGGACACCTTTGAATTCCATTATAGGCTTTTCGGATATTCTTCTCGAGAAGGTTTTTGGAGAGCTTAACGAAAAGCAATTCCGATACGTAAACAATATCTCCACCAGCGGGAAACATTTGCTAGTACTTATAAACGATATCCTTGATCTCTCAAAAGTAGAAGCCGGGAAAATGGAACTTCACTACAGTGAATTTTCGATCAATTCCGTTTTTGAAGAAGTCAAAGCCGTTCTCTCTCCTCTTATACAGGTAAAATCTCTTGGAGTAACTTTTAATGTAGAATCCGGCTTTACAATGCTTGAAGCAGATAGAGGCCGCCTAATTCAGATCCTTTACAACCTTATAAGCAATGCGATAAAATTTACCCCTAACGGTGGAAAAATTTCGATATATTGCAAAGAAAGCGGAAACCGGGCGCTTATTTCAGTCATAGATACCGGTATAGGTATTTCTCCTGAAGACCATGTAAAGCTTTTCCAGCCCTTTACCCAGCTCGATGCGTCAACAAGCAGACAGTATTGCGGCACAGGTCTTGGGCTTGCTCTTGTGAAGAAAATTGTAAACTTACATCAGGGAGATATCTGGGTTGAAAGTGATCTTGGGAAGGGCAGTAACTTTACCTTTTCACTTCCTCTAAGAAAACCATTGGAGCTCAGGAAAACCCGCGAGATTGGAATTGAAGATGTAATCATAGAGTTCGAGATGAACAAAGCAGCAGCTCTTTCAGTAAAAGAAAATGTCGAAGATTTGCAGGAAGAAATAGAGCTGCCCGAAATCTGTCTACCTGAAAATGGAAATACAAAACAGGAACTTATTCTGGTAGTTGATGACGATAAACGTTCCAGCGAGCTCCTCTCCATTATCCTTAAGGATGCAGGATATAGTGTAGCTCTCCTTTACAGTGGAAAAAGAGTTTTAGAGGTTGCAAAGAAACTGAGACCTGACGCTATTACCCTGGATGTCTTCCTGCCGGATACTAATGGCTGGCTTGTCTTGAGGCAGTTAAAGAATGACCCTTACACGGCTTCTATACCTGTGCTTATTATCTCCATGACGAATAATAACGACTTTGGAATTACCCTTGGAGCAACCTACTCCTTCGCAAAACCTGTAAAAAGAATCGAACTGGTAAATTCTCTTAGAGAAATTACCGGAAAGTTCCGGTTTGAATATCCTAGAGTTCTTATAGTAGATGACGATGAAAATACTGTAGAACTGCTGAGTTCAATGATTGAGCCTGAAGGCTTTGAGGCTATAAAAGCTTACAGCGGGAGGGAAGGCCTGCAAAAGCTTTTTTCAGAGCAGCAGCCTGATATTCTAATTCTTGACCTCATGATGCCGGAAATTAGCGGGTTTGACGTTATATCCAGCATGAGGGCCGATGTACGCACGAAAGATATTCCTCTTATAATATGCACTTCTGGCGAGCTTACTGAGAAGAATCTCGAAGAATTGAACAGTGAGCTAAAAGGGCATCTTATTTCTATTTTGAAGAAAGGCACTTTCGGAAGAAAAGAGTTAATTAATAGAATAAAACAATTAGCTATTTTGAAGAGGCATAATGATGAAAAAAATCCTGATTGTCGAAGATAATCCCATGAACATGGAACTGATCCTGGACCTTCTGGAATTCTATGGGCATAACATAACTAAAGCCGAGGACGGAATAAAGGCTCTTGAACGCCTTGCTGAAACAAAATTCGATATTATCCTGCTGGATATGCAGCTGCCGAAGATGGATGGACTTGAGGTTCTCAATCAAATTAAGAAGAATCCTGAGACTGCAGATATCCCTGTGATAGCGGTTACTGCCCATGCTATGAAAGGTAGTGAAGAACATTTCATAGAAATGGGCTGCGTGGACTATGTCTCCAAACCCATAGATATTCACAAATTCAGAGCTCTGATCGATATGTATCTGGGAGAAGACTCATCTTAACTTCGGAGGGGCAGTTATAATTTCTCCAGTTGTGCGGACCTGTCTTTGTAGTATGAAAAGAGTTCTTCGCACCATTTCAGTGCACTCTCGTCAAAACTCATCAGACGTTGATGGTCAAACTTTCCCTTCTTGTCGAAAAGCACAAGCGAGCAGAAACGCTCTGTCACTACGTTTTTCAGGGTTACGCTTTTTTCACAGATATATATTTCAACATTTCTCGATTCCAGAAGAAATTTCAAATCCTCGTAATAATCCTTTTTCATCCTGTCAAAAACAGGTTCTGTCAGGATAAGACATATTTCAGCCCCTTTTCTTGCAAGTTCCAGGTACATTTCAACGTGAAGAGGGTTGAAATATGAGAGAAACATCCTTACGTGCCTTGACTCCATAAGGTTACTTCTAAAATCTTCAGGGATTTCGAAAAGTCGGTTAAGGTCAGGTTCAAGCATGAAATAGTTCCCTAATTCATCAATCCTGTTAAGAAGAACCTCGGGAATTGCGGTAAAATCATGGTTTGTCCAGTAGTCGTAATTTTCCTCAAAAACCCTTACGGTATTCAGCAAAGGCTCCATCTTTTCAACTACTATCTCTCCCATCTCCGAGAGCCTGTAAGTGTTTCTGTCATCCAGTACTATCAGGCGTCCCTCTTTTAATTTCTTGATCTGGGGCATGATTGATGTCGAGTTAACGTTGAGGGCTGTTTTTATTTCGTCTCCGGTCTTTGGCCCTTCTTCTAGCAGGAGTAATACATCCTTCCTTTTTTCTGAAAGAAACGCCAGATCAATAAGTGATGTTTTCATTTTATTCCATCTCCCCGGGAAACTTTTTATTCAGAAGAGATATTTCCCCTTTATTTCTTTTCAGAAAGCACTCTGAGTTAGCAAAAATTCTTTCTTCCTCCAGAAGAACTTTGAAAAAACTTCTTGCAACACTACTGCGCTACTTTTCAATTGATCCTTTATATCTTTTTCCAAAAAGCACTTACTTTCCTTAAGTTGAATACCTTTTTTCTAGATATGTTCCTACTTTTATCTCTCTTTCTAAAGGGTTTTTTAACCGATTATTTTTTAGCAGTAGGGATTTTCTGCCTTTACCATGCTCTCCGGAAAAGTGTTTAAGGTGATAAAGATAACGTATTCGCTTTTTAGAAGTCTCAGACGAGATCAAGCGGCGCAACGTTTGTCTTTGAATGCATCCAGCTAGTTTATAGCTTCTTCCTACGAATTCATTCGGGGATTTCTTTCTAAAAGGCAACTTTTCCAGAAATAGGCAACGCACGTGGAATAAGATTATCCATTATATATAATTTTTGTACTATTATTTTACCAAATTTTTGATAGACCTTTTTTCTAAAAAGTTTTTAAGGAATCCGGAAGATTATCCCCAGGCTTTTTTACCAGGGCAAAGATACCACGCAGGATTTCTTTCGGAGAGGGAGGGTTTCCAGGAATTTTTATATCCACAGGCAGTATTTTGTCAACTCCGCCAAGTACAGCATAAGAGCCCTTATAAATCCCTCCATCACAGGCATCGTTTCCTACTGCGATCACGAATTTGGGAGAGGGCATGGCTTCATAGGTTTTTAGAACGGCTTGGGCCATATTAAGGGTGACTGCACCTGTAACCAGCAGGACATCAGCATGCTTCGGGGAAGCCACAAAAGAGATCCCGAACCTCTCAACATCATAATGCGGGGCTCCTAGATTTGAAATCTCAATTTCTGTTGAATTATCACTGCCTGAATCCAGTTCGCGGATTGCAAGGCTGTGTCCGAAAACCCTGTTAACTTTTACCTTCAATTCGGAACCGAGAGCCTCAAGTTCATTATCGTAAAACTCAAATTTTTCCGTTACTTTCGGGCGGAAGACGTACGTAAGGGGATTTACCATTCATTTCACCTCATAGATCGGTTCCTGCATAGGAAAGGTTAAGGCTCTTGTTTATAAGAGGAAAATCAGGAACAATATTCCCGAGCACTGCATGTTCTATAGCTTGCCAGTTGCAGAAAGATGCAGTTCGCACTTTGTATCGGTTGATTACCCCGCTTCTGATATAGATCCACTGCAGATTTTGGCCCCGTGCAGCTTCAACCATTGAAAGAGCGTATCCATCCGGAATATTTGATATTGCAAATTCGGTTGTCTCGGAAATGATTGTGCCTTCCGGGATTGACGCTATAAGCTTCTTGATCAGGGAAGCTGAATTAAGAACTTCGGCAGCTTTAACCTCAAACCGGGAAAGGACATCGCCTGGGGTTTTAATCGCTCTTTCCGGAGGTATGTCTTTGTATATACCATAGGGATGGTCAAACCGGACATCATATGTAGCTCCGGCCGCTCTGGCAATAGAGCCTGTAATATTAAGTGGAGCGATCAGTTTCTTTTTCAAAACCCCGGTTGTTGAGAACCTGTCAATAAGGGATGAGGAAGCATGGACAGCCGCAATTGCGGATTCAAATTGCGGTACAAACGTTTTCAAATAAAGGCTGAAGTTTGAAAGAGTCTCTCTTGAAATCTCCTTTTTTACGCCTCCTAAATCTACGGCGCCTCTCATAAATCGGGAGCCTGTAAGAAACTCGTTTTGCCTGAAAATGTTTTCACGGAGGATAAGGAAAGGTGTTGTCATTCTCGGGAATCCTATATCGGTGATCATACCTGAGAGATCTCCCATATGCGAGTAGATGCGCTCGAGTTCCAGGAGAATAGCCCTTAAGTAGTTCGCTCTTGTCGGAATTTCAATTCCCGCAATTTTTTCTACGGCTGTACAAAAGGCAACTGCATTGGCAACGGTTTCATCCCCACTTATTGCCTCGGCAATCGGGACACAGGCAAAGGGGTTCTTTCCCTCGGCAAGCTTTTCGATTCCCCGGTGTTTATAAAAGAGCCGGATTTCGAGATTGAAGATTGGTTCTCCAATGACGCTGAACCTGAAATGCCCAGGTTCGATAATTCCTGCATGTACGGGCCCAACCGGAATCTGGTAAACGCCTTCACCCTCCACCTGCTTGAAAGGATATGCTTCCTCCGGGTTTTCGACAGCCTGGATTTTTCCGTTTTTAAAAGATTTAAGGAGAGGGTGAAAGCCTTCAGGATACGCCTCGTGTAAAAAGAGCCTTCTTTTGTCAAAAGCATCCGTAAATTCTATCCCAAATCCGTCCCGGATTTCCCGTTCATACCAGCAGGCTGAAGGAAAAACCGTGGCAATAGATGTAGCTTCCCTCCCGACCTGCCGCATAAACGCAAATACGTCAATATATCCGTTCAGCCTGAAAATATAAAAGAGAGTAAAAACAGGGTTTTCTTCAAAATCCTGGACGCAGAACAGGCTTATCAGAACAAAACCCTTATCGGAAAGTGCAGGTACAATTTTTAAAAACTTTTCTTCTGTCAGGGGAATATAGAATTCATTATTTTTTCCCCTCCTGATTTGCAACTCTTTGCCTGCAATGTCAATGATCAAAGCCGTAGCGTATCGGGCCGCCAGAACTGAAGGGGTCGCCAGAACTGCAGAATTCACCGGAATCTGGTAATCCTCTCTTAATTTCGGGCCTGCCGGGAGAAGGAAATTTGCGGTGTTTTTGTTTGAATTCATCTTCTCTTTGCCTCCAAATCACAGGTATCCAAGTTCATACACGATTTCGTTCAACAGGTTTTCCAGAGGTTCCGGAAAGAAAATTCCAAGGGCCAAAATTATGAAAATAATGGATAGGATCGGAAATTTCATCCCGCTTCGGACTACATAGGGAAGAGGCGGAGTTTTCAGTTCTTCAGTTCCAGCTTCTGTCGAGGTCCGGGTAAAGGCCTCGATTAAAAATTTTGCAAATGCAGCCGATGCAATGACCAGGAGGAGAAGAACTGCAAAGACAAGCGATTTCGAAAATCCAAAAGCCTCCAGCAGGATAAAGAATTTGGCCGAAAAAATCGGGAAAGGAGGCATACCTATTATCGCAAAGCTCCCAATAACGAAGCCCCAGCCTGCAATGGGCTGCAGTGAAAAAACATCTTTTATGTCTTGAATCAGGTTACTTTCGTATTGCCTGTGTAAAATGCCTGCTGAAAAGAAGAGCGAAGCTTTGGTCAGCGAGTGGGCAAGGATATAAAAAAGTGTCCAGAAGAGAGCAAGAGGCGTTCCAATCCCGATTCCAAGGAGGAGAATGCCCATATGTTCCACACTTGAAAAGGCAATCAGCATCTTCAGGTTTTTCTGCGAAAGCATATTCAGGACCGCAACTGCGACTGTAAGCAGCCCAAAACCCAGAAGGAACTGAGATACCATAGCTTCTGCTTGAGTCTGCCTGACAATCGCGTACATCCGCAGAATTCCGTACATGCCTATATTTAAAAGGACTCCGGACAAGATGGCGCTTACTGCTGAAGGGGCTTTTGAATGCGCATCAGGAAGCCAGGTATGGAAGGGGAAAATCCCGGATTTTGCTGCAAAGCCAATAAATAGAAATACAAAACTTGCAGTCAACATTTTAGGAGTCAGGAGGGCTGCATTTTTAGCCAGTAAGGTCCAGTTCAGAGTCCCGCTGCTCAGTACTTCCCCGGAGAGTGTGTATAAAAATATCAGCCCTATGAACGAAAAGAGCATGGCTCCAGAGGCTATGAAGATGTATTTGATGGCGGCGTCGATGTTTTCTTTTGCAGACAGGATTGCTACGAGTACGGCTGAAAAAACAGTTGTCAGCTCGGCAAAGATCCAGAATAGAGCAAGGTTATCCGAAAAAAAAGCCAGGGTCACTGTAGTAAGCAGGAGGCTGAAAACCGTATAGAAGATTTTCAGGTTATTCCTATGCAGTTCCTGGGCTTGCATCAGGCTCTCCACGTAACCATTTGCATAGACCGAGGCCAGGAAGAACAGCAAGGCCGCTATCAGAATTTCATAGAGGCTGAGATGATCCACATAGAGGTATTCACTTCCGGTCTCAAAAATCGGGATTTTGGTAGTGAGCAACATATAAACCCCGATTGCAAGAGATGCAAGGGTGTGTAGAATGAAGAAGGCATTCATTACCCTGTGAGATTTTGAAAGCAGGATAAGGGCAAGAGCTATAGCACCTACTATGAGATAACTGAAGATAATCATCGATTTTCCCCCCCTGACCAAATTTTGAGTGTATGGAGGCGCTGATGATATTCCTCACGTGTGGAATCGAGACCTATTGCCAGGATAGTTGTTAACAGTACAAGGATCATCAGGTCTATTACAATCAGGATTTCTATAATAAAGGGAAGATCCGCAACAAAGATTCCAAAAAGTAGCACTCCATTTTCCATTGTCAGGTATCCTATAACTTTTGTAATTACTTTTTTTCGGCTGAATATCACAAGCATGCCCATAAGAGTCAGGGACAAGCCTATAACAGCCCCAATGAAAAACAACTTTCCCAGGATATACTCATTGAAGAAGCCTGAGAGGAAGACGTAGGCAAGCATGATCAGTCCCATGCTAACAAGGAGGGACGCTGTTGGCTCCAGGTAATTAAACTTCAGGTCCCGGCTGATTTTGATTTTTTCCCCGATCAGGTTTATAAAAAGGGGAATTAACAGCACCTTGCTCACAAGCGTCAGGGCTGCAATCGCAACCAGATTCTTGTTGCCCTCTATCAGGTAGAGGGATCCTGTGATCAGAACCAGCAGCAGGGACTGGACAGCATATACGGTCAGCAGCGAGGCGATATTCCTTGTGGAAAGGGTAAAAGCTGCAGCGATCAGCATAAAGACAAAGAGAATCCTGACTATATCTTCAAGGAACGCCGGGTCTGCAAGTAAAGAAGATATCATGCAAATACCTCCATCAGAATGGTAAGTGCGGAAAAGAAAAACGCCATCATATAGAAGCTGGGCAGCCTGAAAAGCCGCATTTTTGCAATGGATGATTCAAAAAGACCTATTAATCCTGCAAGCAAACTAGCTTTTACAAGGAAATAGAGGCATGAGACAACAATACCTGCAAAGGTAAGCTCGGTTGCAAGCCCCCAGGGAGCCAGAATATTTATCAGGACTGCCATCAGGATTGTCTGTTTAACGGCATGGGTAAGCTCTATTAAAGCCAGGTTTTTCCCGGACTGCTCCAGAATCATGGCTTCGTTCATCATGGTAAGTTCAAGATGCGTTGCAGGGTTGTCTACAGGAATCCTTCCGGTCTCCACTATGATGATAATAAAAAGGGAAACCGAAATAAGGGTCAGGGTCGGGCTTTCCGGGATTGTGGATCCGGCAGTTATTGTAAACATTTCATGAAAATTCACGGTTCTTAAGACATATGCAAGCGCAGCAAAGGCTATGACCATTGTAGGTTCAATCACGGCCGAGAGGCTCATTAAGCGAGAACTACCCATGCCCCCGAAAGTGCTGCCTGCGTCAAGCCCGCAGAGTGCCGTAAAAAAACGTTCTATTGCGAGCAGGTAGAGGAAAACTATTATGTTTCCGATTCCTGCAGGGGCATCAGGGATAAAGACGATCGGGACAAAGAGTGAAGCCAGAAGAAGGACTGCCAGGTTGAGGTAAGGAGTAATTCTCATAATTCCTGAAGAGTTCGGCGAGTATACCACTTCTTTTTGCAGAAGCTTGCGCAAATCGAAATAACTCTGCAGGAGCCTCGGGCCTTTTCTTCCCTGGGTAGATGCCTTGACCTTTTTAATCAGGCTCATAAAAAGCGGGGAAACCAGCAGGATAAAACCTGTATTTAGCAGGACGAATAAGAGGAATGAAGCATTCATGCGAAATACCTCGTAAATGTCATCAGTGTTAGTACCGCAATGAAAACGTAGAGTACATAGGTATCAAGCTTTCCATTCTGCATTTTGGAAACCTGGAAAGAAATAAAACTGACCGCATAGGCTACAGGAAGATAAAGACGTTCCTCAAAAAATTTAATCAGGTGGATTCTGGCAGTTCCACTCTTAAAAATACTTTCTGTGGTATCTGAATATGTCCTCGTACTAGAGATCTCAGTCCTGTATATGTTTTTGAAAATGACTACAAGAGGCTCCGAAAAACCTGTAGAGGTGTATTCCATTATGGGGTTCTGGGCCAGGATTCCGCATCCCCAGGTTTCTTTGCTTATTCTTGGGCTTTCCGAAGAACCGGATTTGCGAACTGCAAGCCATACAAGCCCGCAGGCGGCTGCAAGAATGAGCCCGAGAAGCAGCATATCTGGAATTCCAAGGTCAAAGCCGAGTAGAGCCAGAATTCTGGATGAAAACAGCCCTGAGAGGATGCAGAACGCTGCAGGTACAGCTTCTCCGAACAGCATAGTTTTCGGAACTTCGGCGGCTTCCGTTGCACATTTCGTCCTCGGGAGGGCAAGAAAGGTAATTCCGAAAAGCTTTACAAAAAGAGCTGCTGCAAGTGCACTGGTAAGTGCAAATACTGAGAGTGTAATAATTAAAAGCACCTTTAGCAGAGGGTCTGGAATTGCTGAAGAATAAAAGTAAGCCTGAAAAAGCATCATCTCACTTACAAAACCGCTTGTTGGAGGAAGGCCGGCAATTGAGACCGAGCCTATCAGAAAAAGAGCAGCGGTATGAGGCATACTTTTTATAAGGCCTCCAAAGGCTTCGATGTTCCGTGTGCCCGTCGCATGAACCACCGAGCCTGCACCGAGAAAGAGAATACTTTTAAAAAGGGCGTGGTTGAAAGCGTGGAAGCAGGCTCCTGCAAGACTTAACAGCGCAAGGGTCTCAACCCCTTCCAGTTTAAATATAAGATACAGGCCAATTCCTGTAAAAATGATACCGATATTTTCGATGCTGCTGTAAGCAAGCATCCTTTTTATATCGCTTTCCTTAATGGCGTAAATTACTCCCAGTACGGCTGAGAGAGTTCCTGTTATAAGGATCAATGTACCCCACCAGAGTTCTGGGGTGGAAACCGAAAGCAGAAATCTCAGAAAACCATAGATTGCAACCTTCAACATGACGCCTGACATCAAAGCCGAAATGCTCGAAGGGGCTGCAGGATGAGCATAGGGCAGCCATTTGTGGAATGGAACAAGACCTGCTTTGATTCCGAAACCTGTAAAGAGGCAGAGAAAAGGCAAAGTAAGGAAGCTTGCCGGATAATCCAGCGGGCCGAATTCGGCAGAGCCCGTCAGCCTGAACAGACTTATAAAACCCATGAAAAGAAAAGCTGTACTCAGGCTTGTCATTATAAAGTAGAAGAGCCCTGCTTTTTTGTTCTCTTCCGAGGAATAGTCATGGAGTACAAGCATTAAAGAAGAAAGAGACATTATTTCCCAGAAAACCAGGAAACCTACCATATTTCCTGCAAGCACGACCATCAGCATGGCAAGGATAAAGAGGTTTGTAAGGGCTGCCTGAAGACTTTTTCTGGCTTCACTTTTAGCATGTTCTACGTATTCGACGGAATATATCGAAACACCTGATACAACAGCTGCAATCAGCAGAATAAAGCCTGCCGAAAGTTTGTCTGCGGCCAGGGTGAAATCCAGCCCGGGAAGAAATCTGATAGCTGGAAAAACAGGCTCTTTTCCTGTATAAAGGACTGTGCCTGCAAAAATCAGCAGCAGGATCGAAGAAATAAATGATAGGCCAAAAGAAGCCTTTCTTGCATTTTTTCTGCGGCACAGGAGAGGCAAGACAGTTCCAGCTATAAGGGCTATAACAGCACTATAAATGAGTGCTTCGAGCAACTTCCCTCACTCCCTATTTTCGATCAAACCTTTTTTCAAAAGGTTTGCGCCGTAAATAAAAGCTTCGAACAAATTTCTTCACTCCTTAAGCCGATTAACCGGGCGTTGAGCTTTTTCAACCTGTATTTCACTTAACGTAATATTTTTGAAACCGTCTTTCCTATTAGAAATTATGAAAACAATCGCGTGGTCTGTATGTACATTCCACCCAAAACTTATGTTTCAAAAGTTTTATCTCGAAAACTTTTTGCCTAATACTTTCTAACAATATACAGATTTACTTTATAAACTTTTTTATAAACATAACACTTCTTATTTTTAACACTTGCTCTCTAAAATAGAAAGCATAGAGCTTCTCAAAAT
>DATMYS010000297.1:0-5765 GCA_035560835.1 Methanosarcina sp. | reverse complement strand
TAGAGCAGGGCAGCCTTTTCAAAATCTCCCCCAACAATAGCTTTCCCTACAAGATGTGTAACAGGACGTACCGAGCCAAAGCGCTGGATCCCGAAGAAGTTCGGAACGCCGCCCTGAGTCAGGATCTTGTTTGTGGTCTTTTCGAGCAGTTTGTCTGTTTCCTCACGCGAGTGGGTTATATTCCGGATGGTAATTCTAAAATTGTTTCCCCACAGGTCTCCGAGTTCAACTGATTTTCGAGAACGTCCAAGGACTTTCAGCTCAACGTCTTTTAAGTGGATCCTCTCAATTTTCTGGGCGTCAATATCAAAAATGCTGATTTTCTGAGTGGTAAGCGCACGTTTGTCCTTTGTGCCTGCAACGCTGATTCGCTTCTGGCTTATCTGGAGGATTTTTGCTAGAGTTCGGGTCAGGTGATGTGTATCCCAGTCGCGTTTTACGAGTTCAAGAATCAGATATTTACCTTCCTGTCCTTCCTCCCGGTTAGTAATCTCTTTTACAATAAAATCCTCTACTTCCTGGCGAAGCTGCCCTCCAAGGCTGTCGGTATCTGTGGAGTAAAGGCCTATTCCTATCTGTTTTTCAATTTCCGGCACTTTCATGGGTTAAAACGCCCTTCTATTACGTGTTTTATGAAAGTTATAAAGACCACCTGGGGTTGATATCAATAGCTTTTACTTCGTTCGTGTTTACAAAGGTCCAGCTTCTATATGTTTCGTTTCCTTCAGTGGCTTTAACTTTCGCCTGGGCCGTTTTTCCGGGAAGCCCACCTGCATAAAGGCTTGAGGTCGGGTCGAGCATAAGCCAAGAACCGTATTCGTCGGTCAGGTAATTCACATCAACGTTTCCGTAATAATCCCTTACCCCTTTGACTGCAGCATCTGTCGCATCGGTTCCATTGCCTATATAAACCGCTGCAAAGGCATGGGTATTTGTCAGGTAGACCCGGGTTGTGCCTCCCACAGCCTCGAGCATAGATGAAAGAAGAATTGCCTGGTCTTCACAATCCCCAGCTCCTATTTTCAGGGTAACGTTGGCTGACTCCCAGATGTCGTTACCTCTTGGGTCACTTACGTATTCTACCTTTTCTTTTACCATGTCAAAGAGAGCACAGACCTGATAGATATTATATGCTCCCGGATATGAGCGAGCCACCTGGGCTGCCTTGCTTCTTACATCAGGTTCGGCTGGCTCCACAAGTTGGTTTATGGTTTCAAAGTAAGGTGAGGGATTGTGTTGATATACTGGATTCGATTTTTCTGGCATTGGCTTCAGGTTTACAGTAAAGCTTTTTAGGGAATAAGGTCCGTAGTCGTGCCATTTTCCTTCCGAGGTCGAGGCAAGCAGCCAGAGGACAATACTGAAACTGGCTTTTTCTTCTTTAGGGATCTGAACTGCGATTACTCCGAGATTCTGCTCTTGACCGGGGTCGATCGAAACTCCGCAGTCCTCGGAATAAATCCGGTTTTCAGAGGCATTAACCGAAACCCCGTACCTGTCTATAAAAATTGGGTTCCGACCTTCGTTTTTGATACTGATTCTAACATAGCCCATTCCTCCCTGGAAAAAATCTGAGGTCTGATAGTTGCTACTCAGGGAGAAACCAGGCTGCAACAGAGTTTTCAGGATAGGAGTGAGTCCGCTTTCCCTGGGGGAGTATGTGGGGACTGCCGGAAAAGTAAATAACGCCGGTTGAGGTGTAAAAGCACTCTCCTGGCTTCTGGAATCCAGTTCTGAGGCGATATAATCTGCTACCTCTTCTTTGAAATTCTCAACCGAATCTGAAGACAGCACTCCGGTGAGTGCGACGAATACGAGGCATACACATAAAATAGAAATTATTGAGGCTGCTTTTCTTTCTCCTGAAATCCCTGAATCCTTCATGATCTTCCCCTGAATCGACCACAGGCGGAACCTTTTTCCTGATCGGAAGAGCTATCGCATCGATAGCCTCTGCTCAGTTTGATTTTAATCCAGCTTTCCCAAACCTGGCTTTTAGGTTCTTGACACTTAAACAAGTTTAAGGTTCCGCGTAACTTTATCTATAAGCTCTTCTTTTGCCGGCCCTATTCCGAGGACTGTAACCGTCCCCTGCGGAATTTCCGTAAGTCCTGCGTCCTGTATAAGAGCAGTAGGCAGCCCTTCCCTTCTTGCTTTTTCTTTAAGTTCATAAAGGTCATTAAGGGTAGGAACTTTAAGGACAACTTTCTTCTGCCCGCCTTCCTTCCATTTTTCAAGATCACTTTTGCTTGCCCATTCGGAAGCAGAAATGGCAGCGTGAGCTACCTGTACTGCAAACTTACCTTTGGAAAGCTTCAGGTCCTCCCGGGTAACTATACACTGTTTATATTCACTCATCTTTTGCCTCGGGCTTATTGAAGGTCCGCCTGTTTCTTAAATGTTTTCGGTGAGGGTATCCGGATCGGCTTCACATCCTGATTTTATATCCATTATTCGATCCTAAATATTGCGATCGATCCGGGCCCGAAGTATTGAAAACAAACAATTTCTAGAAATCTACGACATTCATATAGATGATTGCTAATATTATGGTGAACATCATTTATAATTATTTCATAAGGTATTCTCAATGTATTCTATAATATACTCTGCTGGATTTATTCCCCAGGCATCAAAAATACCTTTTCCTGATGGTGTTCCATTGACTTCAAGAATTTTAGAGTTTTCATCAGTTTGGGGAGGGTCAATCACAATTTTCTTGTTAAGATCGCCAGTCAGACCCTCTATAATATCAACACCTGCAAAAGTCGTGCCCACTGCCAGGGCAGCCTTCTCAGCGATATCTTTTTGTTCTTCCGTGAGCACACACCGGTCTGCATTTCCTCCCTGACTAAGATTATTGACCCAGGAGCCAGATGCTGCCTTGCGGTAAATTGCTCCAATAGCCGTTCCACCAACGACAAAAGCTCTGATATCTCTTCCCGGATTCTCTATGAACTCCTGGATATACAGCATACCTCTCTCTTGAAGCAGCTTATTGAGAATTGCTTCCAGGGATATATGTTCTACTTTTCGATCCGAAAACCGAACTTCGCCGTTCCTTACTCTTGCAATATCCTTTCCTTTATACCCAAAAACCGGCTTTATAACGGCATCTCCAAATCTTGATATTACTTTTAGGGCTGCTTCCATATCCTGTACGGCTACGGTTTTGGGTACAGGCAATCCGGCTTTTGCCAGAAGATAGGAGGCGTGGTATTTATTTGCGGCATTCCGGATAGCTTCAGGGGAATTGACAACAGGGATCCCTTCGTCTTCAAGTTCACGCAGGATATCAAACCTGAAAGACACACCTTCGAAAGTTCCTGCACCTGCATCCCTTACAATTATCGCATCAAGGTCAGAGAGTTTTATATCTCCCACTTTGAAGACAGCGGTTGATTTATCAGCTTTCAATTCCCCATCTGCCGAATTCATGCTGACCTCTGCAATCCTGAGATCCAGAACAAAAGGAGAAAAACCTTTTTTTCTCGCTGCGTCAGTAAGTGCCCTGGCTGTCCAGTCTTCAGGGTCGGTAATGACGATCCCTATTTTTTTCATAGACCATCATCGGGAGAATACAAGATCAAGTTTACGATATGGACGTACATAAGATCTGAAATATATGATATCTAAAATATATGAAATCTAAATATATGGAATCTAAATATATGAAATCTAAATATATGAAATATGAGGTCCATTAAATCTGGAATTCAGCAGATCTTGAAGGCTTTTTAGTTTTTAGAAGTTATATCTATTTACGGTCTCGTTGCTCAGACCCTTATAAGATCACTGGTTTTTCAGCCTGGAGGTTAGATATCGTTTCTTATTTTCTCTGAGTCAGTTCTTATTTTTAATTTCTCTTCTATCAGGTCTGCTCAGGAAGGGCCTCAAGTCCCTGTTTTCTTCGGTATTCATTTATTGCACTGTGGATTGCTTCTCTGGAAAGAACAGAACATTCCAGCTTGCCTGGAGGCAGGCCTTCAAGAGCCTCAGCGACTGACTCGTTTGTAAGTTCCCAGGCTTCTTTTAGGGTTTTGCCTTTTATCAGTTCGGTTGCCATACTGCTGGACGCAATTGCTGCCGCACACCCGAAAGTCTTGAATTTCGCATCTTCAACTCGATCGTCCCGAATTTTCAAGAAAATCTTCATATGGTCCCCATGTGGGTTTCCTGCTTCTCCAACGCCGTCAGCATCCTCAATTTCCCCTACGTTTCTTGGATTCATGAAGTGATCCATGACTTTTTTATTGTACACAAAACTCCTCCTATTTTTCACATTCCTGTACATTTTCGATTTATTTCTGACATGCATTTTCAGGTTTATAGAAAGGAGACATAGCCCTCAGCTTTTCAACGGTTTCGGGCAGGACTTCAAGTACATAATCAATATCTTCTTCGGCATTATCATCCCCAAGGGTCAGGCGAAGGGAACCCTGAGCTATTTCCGGAGGCAGCCCGATTGCCCTGAGTACATGTGAGGGATCAAGAGAACCTGAGGAGCAGGCACTCCCTGTGGAACTGCAAATCCCCATCGCGTCAAGCATGAGAAGTAGGGATTCGCCTTCGATGTATTCAAAACTGAAATTCAGGTTGTCCGGAAGGCGCTTTTCTGGATGCCCGTTAAGCTTGCAGTTCGGAATTTCCAGGACTCCTGCAAGGAGACGGTCTCTCATTCTCTTCATTTTCTCATTATGCTTCTCAAGATTTCCTGTTGCAAGTTCTATCGCCTTTCCCAATCCTACAATACCTGCCACATTCTCGGTTCCTGCTCGCTTTTTTCGCTCCTGGCCACCCCCATGCATATAATTGTCGATTTCTGTCCCTTCACGCAGATAGAACGCTCCTATTCCTTTGGGTCCATAGAACTTATGAGAAGAAAGTGAAAGCATGTCGACATTCATTTCTTTCTTTCTCATCTCAAGAGGGATTTTACCAATTACCTGAACGGCATCGGTATGGAAGGGAATATCATATTCTCTTGCGATCTCACCTATCTCAGGAATCGGCTCTATTGTCCCGATCTCATTATTCGCATACATTACTGAGATCAGAATAGTATCGTCTCTAATTGCAGCCTCAACTTCTGCAGGGTCTACAAGCCCATAACTGTCTACAGGCAGGTAGGTCACATCAAAACCCTGGGTCTCCAGGTACTTGCAGGGGTAGAGCACGGCGTGGTGTTCAATTGGCGTGGTAATGATATGTTTTCCTTTCTTCCTCCTGGCAAAGGCAGTTCCCTTGATTGCCCAGTTATCGGACTCGGTCCCTCCTGAGGTGAAATATAACTCATCAGGATTAGTTCCCAGAGCCTTTGCAAGTTGCTCACGGGCGGTCTCGACTGCCTCTTTACTTTCTCTCCCTATTGAATATAGGGAAGAAGGGTTTCCAAAATGTTCTTTCGAAAAAGGCAGCATAGCTTCAACCACTTCAGGTTTTGTGAAGGTAGTGGCTGCGTGGTCCATGTAAACAAAGCGCTTTTCTCCCATCAGAACCCCTTTATTAAAATAGGGATTTACGCAATATGAATTTATTGCATAATTCTCTTTCTGGATTTTTTTCCTCTAAAGGCTTTAAAACAGTTTCATAAAAGAGCGCCTGAATGATATAACTGATCCTGGCTTGCTGTTCGACACCGGTCAGACCAGTTTATGAGTAAGATCACTTCAGTTAGCGAACTTGCCAGTAACCCTATTTTCACTATATTTCTTCCGTTTTCTGAGTAAGAGATGAACTCATTTTTGTTGAAGACAGAACACAAG
>DATMYS010000296.1:0-3235 GCA_035560835.1 Methanosarcina sp. | reverse complement strand
ATCTTAATTCATTAAATGCTTAATGTCATAATTATTATAGAGGGTCATTCATGATAAAAGCTCAATCATTAGACGGCTTATTCGAAAAATTACTTGACGGAAAATCAATTTTCAAAAACAAAGAAGTACTTCGGCCTTCTTACACGCCTGATCTTTTGTTGCACAGAAACGAGCAAATTAACAGTCTTGCAACAATCCTGGTTTCTGCACTCCGAGGAGAAACTCCTTCCAATGTACTTATTTATGGGAAAACCGGAACAGGAAAAACCGCGGTTACCCGTTATGTTGGAAAAGAACTTGAAAGGGTAAGTGAAGACAAATCACTTTTTTGCTCTGTTGTTTATATCAATTGTGAAGTAATTGATACACAGTATCGGCTCCTTGCAAATCTTGCCAGACATTTCGAAGAAGAAGTTCCTATGACCGGTTGGCCTACTGACCAGGTCTTCATGAAATTTAAGGAGGCAATAGATTCCAGAGAGCAGGTCATTGTCATAATTTTGGACGAAATCGATAAGCTGATTAAAAAAGGCGATGATGTTCTTTATAATCTGTCGAGAATTAATACAGACCTGCGGAGAGCTAAAGTCAGTATGATCGGTGTTTCAAACGACCTGAAATTCACGGAATTTCTTGACCCCAGGGTTAAAAGTTCCCTGGGTGAAGAAGAACTGATTTTTCCTCCTTATGATGCTGAACAGATAAGTGATATCCTGAAACAAAGGGCAAAAATGGCTTACACCGACGGTGCACTCGGTGAGATGGTAATTCCCTTATGTGCCGCTTTTGCAGCTCAGGAACATGGCGATGCAAGACGCGCACTTGACCTTTTGCGGGTATCGGGGGAAATTGCGGAACGGGAAAATCAGCCTCAGGTTCTTGAAGAACATGTAAGGCGCGCTCAGGAAAAAATCGAAATTGATCGCGTAGTCGAAGTGGTAAGAACCCTTCCCACCCAGTCCAAACTCGTACTCTATAGTATCATTCTTTTGAGGAGCAGGGGCAGAGAAGGTAAGAATGTCACAACAGGTGAGATGTACAACGTTTACCGTCAGCTCTGCCATCATATTGATGTAGACATCCTTACCCAGCGCAGAGTTACCGATCTTATGTCCGAACTTGATATGCTTGGCATAGTAAACGCAGTGGTTGTAAGTAAAGGTCGCTACGGTCGAACGAAGGAAATTTCCCTGAGCGTTCCAGTAGAAAATACCCGTAAAGTACTTCTTGAGGATTACAGGCTCAAGCCCCTGGTAGATTTCAAGACTTCAGTTTTCAGCAAGATGTTTTCATAAGAATGAAGCATATTTTCATAAGAATGAAATATTTTTTCATAAGGATGAGACTTTTATTTTCTCCATCCGGGCCGTTTAGGCCCACCTGCTAACTTCTCACTTTTTCAGGGTTTCCCTGATCTTCTTTCAACCCTCCTTACTTCAGGTCTTTTAGTCCTCTCTAACCTCCCTTAGTTCAGGTTTTTTCTTGGCTTTCTCCTGAACTTTCTACTTAGTTTTTTCTTGATCTTCTCAACCTTCCTTACTTCAGGTTTTTTGACTTCCTTTGACTTCCTTTGACTTTTCCTTACTCTCTGTTTCTTCAGTTTTTTCGCTTTCCGGCTTATTTTTATTATCCACTTACTAGCTTTCAGGAAATAATATATACGATCCTGTGATTTTGACTAGAATCATATCATTTCCGGTTAATTCATAGACTCGATTACTCAACATACCATTTAATTTATAATTTTAGCTCTATTTACCTTTGGAATTAGGATTCAATATACCCGGGTTTCTGTTCAAATCTAACAATTCAATAGTTCAAATCCAGTAATCTATGATTCAATAACTCAAACCCAGTAATCCATGATCAATAACTCAAATCCGATGATCCATGATTAGACAATTCAAATCCAATGGTTCACTGTTCAATAATTCAAGTTAATAATTCAGGTCTAATGATTCAACTTAATAGTTTAAGTTCAAATTAAAGTTTAAAGGGTAATTTTTGATGAAAATAATAGCGTTCGTAGGCATGCCAGCATCTGGAAAATCGGAAGCTGCCAGAATTGCTGCTGAAATGGGCATTCCCGTTATTAATATGGGTGATGTAATCCGAAAGGAAGTTTTAAGACAGGGGCTTGAACCCAATGATTCTAATACCGGAATGGTTGCAACACAGCTTCGCAAATGTGAAGGTATGGATGCAGTCGCAGTACGCTGCATTTCTCAAATAAAGGATGCTGGCTCTGACCTTGTTGTTGTGGACGGGGTGCGCGGGATTGCCGAAGTGGAATGCTTCAGGCGAGAATTCGGAGAAGGTTTTATCCTGATTTCCATTTATGCTCCAATTGAAATTCGCTTTTCTAGAGTTCAGAAACGAGGCAGAAGCGATGATATGAACAGTATAGAAGGACTCCGCAACCGGGATGAACGAGAACTTGGTTGGGGAATGGGAAAAGCTATAGAGGCATCCAATATTGAAATTGAAAATAATTCCACTCTGGAAACTTTCAAAAAGGATGTTATTGAAGTTTTGAGCAACTACTTAGGAAAAGGTCTAGGAAAAAGCCTCACAGAGTAGATTTAAAAATTGGGTCAGAAAAGGATTTTTTTTCAAGCAGGATTCTAGTTAAATAAATTTCTGAAATAAATTCTTGAATAAAATTCTTGAATCAATCATTTCTAAATTATTGGAGCAGATTTATGATACACGTTAAGGTTTCAGCAGCTGTATATCCCACAGAAAACTCGGAAAAGGTTATCAAAGCAGTTTCATCTCTTTTTACTGATATCGAACTTGAAAAGGAAGCTATTGTGACCACAGAGTCAGAAACAGGAGTTTTTCCCTCTTTTTTTCTTTCAGGGGAAGGAGGAATTGACATTCTGCAAACTCTGCATGGGCTCATTCGCAGGGAAGAAATTATAGATAGTGTCCGCAATAAAGCTTTCAGCAAAGGATTGTCCAGGGATGGGCTTTCGGTCCGTTTTTCGCTCAATAAACAGGCTGCTTTTGTCGGAATTCCCAGTATTCCTGCACAGGAAGAGCCTCTAGGATCTATTGAAGTTGTTATCAGGGCTGATTCTCAGGAAGAAATGGAAAGACTTTTTGAATGGCTTTTGCCCCTTACTGAAGAAGGAAAACCTATTGTTGAGGTAGAAATGAACTATGTGGAGAGAGATTGAAGGGCTCTGATACGGTTAACACAACACATTTATTTCCATATAAACTTTTAATA
>DATMYS010000295.1:0-5599 GCA_035560835.1 Methanosarcina sp. | reverse complement strand
GTACAATAATTCAGCATGATACAGGTCCATAGTTAAACAATTTAGGACTTAACAAACTAATTCTGAATAGCAGAAATAAACAAAAATATAATGCAATAAATACAATGCGATATATTTTTGATCGAGAACCTATCTGATACCCCGGAGTATTTAAACTTTTTGAAAGGTTGGAAAGTGTAGGCGAAATATAAAAATGTAAGAGAAGTATAATTAATGAAACTTCAGTAAATAAGAGCGACGTAATGGAACTTATTGAAATAACAGAAAGCGGCACTGCCTCAAAACCAATTAATGGTCTTACGGATCTGGTTAAAGAGGTCATGAGTTCAACAGCCGGACTATATACAGCAGCAGGATACGTCCCCCCGTGGATCGGCTACCTTGTACTTGAAGAAAAGCAATGTGTAGGCACATGTGTGTTTAAGTCTCCTCCAGAAAACAACGGGTAGAGATAGCATATTTCACTTTTCCTGAGTACGAGGGATAGCGTGTTGCTACATGCATGGCTCAAGGGCTTATATGGATAGCATTGGATACAGGACTTCAGCTAACAATTGCTGCGCAGACCCTTCCTGAAGAAAATGAACCAACAGCCATACTAAAAAAGCTTGGTTTTCAATTCGCTGCCGAATTGGAGAATTCCGAAGATGGTAAAATCTGGGAGTGGCAACTGAAGAACTCCAGCAGAAACTGAAAAAATATCTGATGGCTAAAGAGTTCAATTAAGAAATAAACGAAAATTCATTTTTATGGCAAAACATTGTAAGGCCCTAAAACTCCATAATAAAACTTCTTAAAAGAAAAAGTCTAATTTATTTTTGGAAAAGGCCGCCGACTTCATGATCGTTGAGCATTCCTGCATTCAGAAACGAAAATTATATCTTCATCTCCTACCTTATAAAACCCTGATCAAAAGGCTGATTTGTCCAGCTGTCCAGCTAGTTTATCTAACAACAGTAGTTGTAATTAATTCTCTGAAAGTCTGCGGTAATTCTCGGTTCTACTTTACAATTTTTACTTCTAGCTAAAATTCAGAATCAATACTTATATGAGGAAACCTGCCAGATTGGAATATTGTAAATAAAGGATATTTAGATAGGATGGCGGCAGCAGGTACGGAAAAATTTGTTTGAAATAAGGTCTTCAGGTATTTGCATTTGCGGTAGAAGTTGCCTCATTTTTAATTATTTTTTATGGAATTGGTAGATGAATGAAAAAAGATTCATCTTGGAAATAACTTGTCAAACTCACAGGCGGAAAAGGACGACTGAATCCGAAAGACTGAGGTTGATACTCTCAGTGAGGTCTTTTTGTATTTGTCTGACAGGAATGAAACATATTCAAATCTTGTGCTTCTGGCCGAAAAAAGGTAGTTCTGTGTTCAGGAGAGTTGTGAAGACTCCTGCTATCATTCGTCCTCAATTCTCTGATGAGTATAAAAGAAATGAAAGGGAGTTGGAAGAAATGGAGAAGGATAAACAAGAGGATAAAGATAAATCTGCAGGAATCTATGGAGTGGGATCAAAAAAGGAAGATTATTCGCAAGACTCGGGCAAAAAGCAGAATGAATGGACTGAAGTCCTTAAGATGACAGGGGACAAAGATACAAATGTCAGAAAGCACGCTGTAGATCTACTATTCTCTACTTTTCAAAATATTGAGGACAAATCCAGAGTATTTTTCGATCTGGTCAAGCTAACTGAAAGCAAGGATGCCTACCTTCGGGAAAGAGCTGCAGAACTCCTCCAAGTTTCTTTTGAATATTCTGACAATAAACAGAAAGCCTGGAACGAGCTTATGAGGCTTGCGTCAGTTGAGGATAGGAGAGTTCGGAAGGGAGCTATCATTGCTCTTTCATCCGGGTATGCAGAGATTCCTGATAAAAAAAAGGCATGGGAGGATCTTATCAGGCTTTCGGCTCACAGTGATAATTATGTGAAGCTAGTCGCAACGCGAGCTCTTGGAGCTGCCTTTTTTTATGTGCCGGATAAAACCCAGGCCTGGAGAGACCTTCAGGCGCTTACTGATGATCCATACGTTTATGTTCGAAGATATGCTTTCCGCTCGCTTGGAAAAGCTTCTCTCTGGAGGGCATTAAAGGCGGAAAACGAAGCTACCTGTATTTTTGGGCTAAAAGAAGCAGTCAACTACTTCAAAAAAGCATCTGAAGCCTCTATTGGCTTTCATATTCCGGAGTTTTATTGCCCATTTTATCAGGCCCTACTCTTCATTCTTTTCAGCGACAGACCTGATATAGCAAAACTTGAAAGTGAGCGGTACCTCTCGAAAATGGCCGATGAAGTAAAGGACATGAAAGATAAACAGAAATTTCTCGAAATCTTTGAACAGTTTGCAGAACTTCTCAGGCACGCAGGAAGTCTGGCTCAGGGAGATATATCTGCGCAGAAGAAGCTGCTTGAATCCTCAATTCTGCTTTTTGACCAGTTTTCAGGCCTCTTTGAAAATAAGGAAGAAGAAACTATTTTCGCCCAAAAAATCATGAGAAAAGAGCATTCAAAACTTGGAAAAACACTTCTTGAACGGGTCGAGAAAAAGAGGCATCCTTAACAAAAGACCCTAAAAAAGAATCTCTGACCTTAAGCGAGAAGTTAGAGGCCTTTTCAAAAAAACTGCTTGCTGCAAGCCTTTTCAAAAAACTGCTTGATCGCAAGCCTTTTCAAAAAAGGCTTGAGCGAAAACTTTTTAAGAGAATGTTTTATCGAAAACATTGTGACGGCGTGATCACAACCTTTTTCGAAAAAGGCTTGACCGACAACCTTTTTCGAAAAAGGCTTGACCGAAAACTCCCTGACAACGTTTGGGTTTGAGAATCTTATTCCCAAGCCCTATCGGCGTGATCAACCGGCGCAACGGTTGACCCGCAACCGTTGCGCACAAGAATTTTATAAGAAGAGCCAGGTCAAACCAGCAAGCATTTATGCAGCATTCATTGTGGCATTTGCGGTAGAGATATTCGGAGTGCCGTTCAGTATGTTCATCATCGGCCGGTTGTTTGGTATCTGATTACCGGAGGGTATATTATGGGTACATACGCTAGGGCAATACATCGGTGATTGGGGAACATGGATAGAAGCTCTAGTGTCGTTAACGGGAGCCTCTTTAGTAATATCGGGCTGGAGCAAGATTCATAAGGAATACTGGAGCAAGGAGGCCGGACAGGGGCACCTCGTTAAGACTGGCATATACAAATATATCCATCACCCACAATACACAGGCTTTTTTCTGATAACAATGAGAGTTATGATGACCTGTGGGTCACGATACTACTTTTATTCTTGTATTGCCTGCTACTCTTCCTGTACTACGGGCTGGCTAAGCGGGAAGAGAAAGACATGGAAGCATAGTTCGGCGACGAGTATCTAGAATATAAGAAGACATCGAAGATGTTCATACCATATGTCATATAATTTCAGAGTTATACGTTCAAAAATTAGGTTAATCCTTGAAGGAGGGAAAACCTTCTTTCAAGTACAGATCAGCAAGTGACTCCACGATTTATTCTTTCGATGGGTATTGATCTAGGTTTTGAATATGGATTTTATTCTTCCCGTAACTCTACAGGCATCCAGGATTAGTCAACTGCTAACGATTATCTTCCACAATAACTACTTTTCAAATATATATTTCTAAAATTTATAGTACTTATTTATTTGAGACCCTGTATTCATTTTGAAGTTTGGACAAAAATAGGCTTAAGTTGATTCATACCATACAGATAAGAAATATAGAAAGGGGGTTTTAATTCGAATTCGGCCAACAAACCTTCGGGAAGTGATAAGCCAGGTGAAGGTTCAAACGTGAGAAAAAGATTAAAAGATACAAAATTTGGGGAAGACATTCGTCCAGAACCTTTGCCTATAGAGGACCTTTATCATATTTATGGAATTGAACGTAGTCATGCCGACAATGTGGCCAGGAATGCGCTTGAGCTCTTTGACATTCTTAATTCTATACATGGACTGGATCCGGAAATGCGGAATCTGGTGGAGATAGCTGCACTTGTTCATGATACAGGTGTAGCTACGGATTTTGAAAACCATCACAAAGCAGGAAGACTCATCTTGTTCTTGCACCCACCTTCCGAAGTACCTGAAAGACTGTGGCCCGTTATTTCCTGGACAGCTTTCCTGCACAAAAAGAAGATTGGAAACGAGAAACTTAAGAAACTTAAAGGAAAGGACTTCGGGAAAATGCCTGAAGATCTTCAGGATCTTACCCTCAAAGTGGCTTCCCTTGTCCGGTTTGCCGATGCCCTTGACTACAGCAGGATGGAAAGCAGGCTCGGAAAAGTTACCTTCGGAAAGCGGAGTGTCAAGTTCGATATCGAGGGGCAGGGAGCTGTAATTGATGCGGAAAGAATGGCAAAAAAAGGTGACCTCTGGCATCTTCTCTACAATACTCGCCTTGATTTCAGGCCTGCACCGAAGAAGTAGTAAAACCGGAGTGTTTACTGGCTTCTGTCTATACTTACTGGCTTCTGTCTATAGAAACTGATTATATGGAGTATCATTTTATGGGTTACCTTATACTTGTCAGGCATGGAGAACCTGGCTTAAAGCCCGAAGAAAGGCTTGCCGGCTGGGTGGATGTCTCTCTCAGCAGGAAAGGGATCGAAGAAGCTCTTCAGTGTGCGGTAGAGCTTGAAAAGATTGAACTGGACCTTGCTTTTGCCTCTAACCTTGTGCGGACGCAGGAAACTCTTTTTTTGATATTGTCCGGGCAGAAGAAAACAGGAGTTGTCATCCATGAGAGGACAGGGAATGAAGGAAATCCAGAGAAAACGAACTGGTATTCGTATCCTGAAAAGCTCGGTAAAAAACTTATCCCGATTTATTTCACGCCTTCTTTAAATGAGCGCTACTACGGAAAGCTGCAGGGAAGGAAAAAGCAGAAGATGGAAGAAAAATACGGAGCCGAAAAACTTGCCTCCTGGCGGTGGAACTTTGAGCCAGGTCCGCCTGAAGGAGAAAGTCTCAAAGTCGTGTACGAACGTGCAGTGCCTTATTTCGAGGAAAAAATTCTGCCTGCCGTAAAAGCAGGAAAAAATGTGCTGGTTTGTGCTCACCAGGGCAGTCTGAGAGCTCTGGTTAAACGTATAGAAGGGATTTCCAATGAGGATCTCAGGGAAGTCAGGTTTTCTACAGGCGAACTTGCTATATATCGGTATTCTGAGGACAAGCTAATCCGGGAAAACGCTGAAATGAGCCCTGAAGCTAAAAGAAACCTCTAATGTTTCTTAATCTCTTTATTAATACTTTTTTTGGTTGTTTTATCCTGAACTAATTTCGCTTTGAAACTTTTTTTCCTTTTGTCCATATTTTCTCCAATTCTCCTTTTAAATTCACTGTCCCATGAACCATCTTTATTAATCCTGTGCGCTACAAATTCACTTCCATGATCCATGATCAGCTCCTTTAAAAGGCAGATATCCCAGTAATAATAGATAACTACAACCTACATACTTAATGCAACGCGAAATAATTTCGGGATAAAACACACAATTGATCAGGTACAATATAAGTCCACATTTTTGAAATTTTTGCCTCAAAATTTTCAGATTGTTTATACTCTTTTTAGA